>CADALS010000011.1 GCA_902788795.1 uncultured Eubacteriales bacterium
CAAAAATCCCGGCTCAAAACCGGGATTTTTGATATAGGGGACGGTTCTCTTTCATCTTTTGCGCATCAGGGGGCGGCACTTCGGGGACGGTTCTCAGGTGCCAACTTCACAAATGGTCAGGGATCGGAATGGCTCGGCTCCTTTTATCTTTGATCAAAGAGTTTGGAGCGGGTGCCTGCGTCCTCTGGGATACTCAGGGAACCCGGTCCTTAGCGATCGGCAAGCGGTAAAAAGGAAGTGCCAGCGGCAGTGGCAGGCTGGCTGATGGCGCTGACTGTTTACCGCGAAGACGGAGCTTAGGACCGCTGGGAGGGTCCCCTGGTAGCGAGAGCGTGTCCCAGAGATGCAGGCACCCGCTACAAACAATTAATAACAGCAAAACAGAAGCAGCCTAAGCTGCCTCTGCTTTTCTTTTGTGAAGTTGGCACCTGAGAACCGTCCCCGAAGTGCTGCCCCCTGATGCGACTTGATGCGTGCTATCTGAAGGTCTCGCCTTTGTCGTTGACCATCACGCACATGTCGCCGGACGATACCACAGGCTCGCCGCCGAAATCGCGCACCGCAGCCCAGTGGCCGCCGGGTGCCTGGTCCAGCTTAACGCCGGCTTCTATCATCTTCTGCCTTACCTGCCTGCCGTCCAGATCCCTGAGTGCCTCAAGGCCCTGTTCAACAAACAGCGCGGCGCCTGTGCCTGCAGCCTGGCCCATGCCCATGGATGGGGCGATCACCCTTATGGAGCCCATGGCGTGGAACTCGGCGGAAAAGCACCTTCCCACAGCCATCAGGTTGTCCACCCCTGTTGCCACCAGGGAGCGGAACGGGATCTCGCACCAATTGCGAGGATCCGTGCGAACCTCCCAGGCAAGCGGCCTTACCAGCGGAGTGTACATGTAGTCATCTGCGTCCTGCGTGGGCCTGCAGACTGCGTTCTCCACCGGGGCGTTGGCGTGGATGTGCCTGTGCGCGGTGTGGAAGCCCGGCGTGGGAACATGTGTATCGTAGAACTCAGTGTGCTGCCAGATGCCGTCCTCGAACTTCTTTGCGGCGCCTATATCAGTATCCTTAAGCAGGTATTCTCCTATAATGTGGCGGCTGTCCCGGATGCCGTTCATGGAAGCGTAGGCCTCCAGCGTGGAGTCCTCAAAGCCCGGGACATCGCGCTTTAAAAACTCGTGGAACCAGATGACCTTGCGGTGCTGGTCCACTATCTGGCGGGTAAGGTCCTCCACGTCCGTGTTGTGGCAGTCGAAGGTGTGAGTGGCGTCCAGGGTGACGTCCATGCAGGTCTCGTCGCGGCCAGCCATGGGGTAGACTATGTTGCCCGGGGACAGGATATCGTGCAGGGTGCCGTTCTTTACCGCCTGGTGCTCCTTATATACGATAAGGGTGCGCTTTTTCGGGTCGTTGGGATCGAATTCCGGATCCTTGCGCCACGCGGCGTTTGCCTCGTTGTACTTCTTCATGTTCACATAGGCCAGCCTGAAACCCATGGTAACGGACTGGTTGAGCCCGCAGAACTCCGCGTTTCCTATCTCCGTAGGAACGTCCGCTGCAAAGGCCAGGTCCGCGTCTCCTGTAGCGTCTATAAAGACCTTGCCTTCTATTTCTATCTTGCCGCTCTTGCAGTAAGCTATGACGCTCTTTATGCGGCTGCCGTCTTTTATGCACTCGACCACGTGCGTGCCGTAGAGTATGCGGGTGCCGGACTGCAGGACCATCTCCTCCAGCATCTGCTTGCCGTATTCGGGCTCCACAGTGGGAAGATGCGGCCTTTTAACGGCGTGGCCTTCCGCGGCCAGCCTGTCCACCCACTCTTCGCAGATCCCGTCCACGACACCTGCTATGCCTGTAATGTATCCGTTGGTGCAAAGGCCGCCCAGAGATTCCCTGAGCTCCAGCAGTATGGCTCTTTTACCAGCCCTGCCTGCAGCTATGGCTGCAGCTGCGCCTGCGGGACCCCCTCCGCAGATAACAACATCGTAGTAAAACTTTCTGCAGACCTCCATAACAGTCTCCTTTCAAATAAAAAACCCGGCATAGCGGTGCCGGGTAAAGATACTAGTTAGAATTTCTGGACGCTTTGAAGCCCCTGAGCAGGCCCTTTGCGAAATCCAGCATGGTGATAACCAGGAAGCTGCGGCGGTGAGACACCACAGAAATGAACGGATCTACGGATATCAGCTTTCTGGAATAGCTGGTGCTGATACGGTAGCCGACAGTCTCCTGCTTTACGTTGTCCCTTACGTACACAACGTCGTTAGCGTACGCTATAGGAGTAACGTTAGGATCGTCTATTACCATGTCCACCGTCTTGGACCTGTTGCTGTACAGCCACACTGCCTGGCGGCCTTCGTAGCTGTGCATGTACAGGATGTTGCCAAGATGATCGTCCACGTATTTGTAGGAAGCCTCATCGAAAGCATCGCCCATGGCTGCCTTGACATTTTCCATGCCGTAGGCCGGATCCACGTTCTCGTGGTGAGCCTTCATCCTCTCCATGTAAGCTGCGTAATCCGAATCCGTATTGGTTATTGCGCGCGGCCCCTTGCTCGTGGAGAAGCTGATTATAGTATCGCTGTCCTCCAGGTAGAAGCAGTAGCAGTTCTCTATTACTGTGCCGAGGTTATCGCTTGGTGTCTCGTGCAGGTCTTTCTGCACCTGGCCCTTTATTACAAAGCCAGCGATGACCAGCGCTATAACTATAACAAGGAAGAAGATCAGGCCCCAGGGAATCCGCCAGGTCTTTGCCTTCTTGTCCTTCTTTTTTACTGTTTTGGTCTTTTTCTCTTCTGCCATCCCTTAAGATGCTCCTTTTGAAAGTATTCCTCTTTTTACTGGACCTTGCAGAGTATCTTTATCATCTGCTCGAAGCTCATATCGCTTGAAAGATCGAAGCTGCCTATCCTGAGGCTCCTGTCCAGCTTTAGCTCCACTACCTTGGCAATGAAGGCCTGCTTGTCCGATGCGTTCATAAGTCCGGCGGACACCAGCCTGTTTACTACTGTGCCCCAGCCGCCCTTAAAGCCGCTCTCTATGGTTATTGTTGCGTTTACTACAGTAGGTGTTACCGCAGGCTCTACAGTGCCCTCTCCGCCCTGGTTTATATCCTGGCCGGGATCTGTCTGGCCTGCGTTGGGGTCCGGTTCGTTCTGGCCTGCGTTAGCGTTAGGATCTGCTGCGCCGGAGTTTGGATCCTGCTGGTTCTGGCCCGCATTGGCATTGGGATCTGCCTGGTTCTGGCCTGCGTTGGCATTTGGATCTGCGGTGCCGGAATTGGGATCCTGCTGGTTCTGGCCTGCATTGGTGTTAGTGCTTGTGTTTACAGGCTTTGGATCTGCGCTCTGCTCGGTCTGGCTAGGCGTGCTTGCTTTGTTAGCCAGGTACTGCGGATAGTTGACTATATCTGTGGCTCTCCAGACTATTATGCCTGCTGCCGCAAGAACTATCACAAGGGCGATGAATACATCGTTGATATCGTAGATAAAATCTCTTATTCTCTTGAACATTTTTTATCCCCCTTACTAAAAGAAATACCCCGTTCTGTTTATTATACTACTAATCTTCCTGATTGGCAAATTTTGCGTCAAGATCCGACCGTTTGTACCTGATAGCGGTAAGTATCAGGCCGCAGGTCCAGCCTACCGGGAAGGCCGCTATTACAGCCAGCGGCGTGTTGGCTATGAAATGAGTCATCACGTAAAGGTATAGCTGCCTTACGCCTACGTAGCAGCTTATCATGATGACCATTGGCGCAAAGGAATCCCCTATTCCCCTGAGCGTGGATGTGAGCACCTGCCCGAAGCACTGCACCGCATAGAAAGGCACTATAAAGCGCAGGCAGTAGGCGCCGTATTCTTTTACAACAGGATCGCTGTTGAAGAACGATATTATCTGCGGCGCGAATATCATCAGCAGGGACCCGAAAACAATAGTTGGTATAAAGCACAGGATTATGGATGCTTTTACGCCCTGCTTTATCCTTGCCACGTTGCGCGCTCCGAAGTTCTGCCCTACGAAGGTGGTTGCGGCAATGGATATGGACGATATGAACATGAACAGTATGAGCTCTGTCTTGAAATACGCCGCGTAGCCGCTGGAAAAGTCCGTGCCGAACGAATTGATGTAGGACATCACGAAAATATTGGAGAAGCTCACCACAGCCATCTGTATAGCTGTAGGAACGCCTATCTTAAACACCCTGCCCATTATCTCGCGGTCGAAGCACAGGTCCTTGATGCGCAGCTTTATGCAGGAAGTCTCCCTCATAAGTGAAACTACCGCAAGCACTGCGGATATGCCCTGAGCTATTACTGTTGCGTAGGCAACGCCGGCCGCGCCCATGCCCAGGCTCCTTACGAAGTACAGGTCCAGAACTATGTTGATGACGCAGGCTATCACAAGGAAATAGAAGGGACGCCTGGAATCTCCCACTGCCCTCATTATAGCAGCTGCAACGTTGTAGAATATCTGGAAGGTAAGGAACTGGAATATGATCCCCAGGTAGGTCTGAGCGTGCGGCACCATGTCCGGGGATGGGTTCATCCAGGAGATGAGGGTGTCCTTGCAGAGAAGACCTACAACGGTAAAGCCCACGGAGCAGATGGCTGCCATAACTATGGAAGTGTGCACGGTGCGCGACACCTTATCCAGCCTGCCTGCGCCGTAGTAGTTGGATATAACTACGCCTGCGCCGTTGGACAGCCCCATGAATGTATTTACGAAAAGGTTGAACACCGGTGTTATGGTGCCTATAGCGGCAAAGGCCTCGTTGCTGGCGTAGTTGCCCAGCACCCAGGTGTCCACGGTGTTGTAGAGCTGCTGGAACAGGTTGCCCACCAGCAGCGGGAGCGCAAACATAACCAGCAGTCGGTACACGTTGCCGTGAGTCATATCGGTATCCGACTTGCGCCTTTTTACAGGAGCCGGATCCGCTTCATTTTCAAATTCTACGATAGAGTCTGTTGACATTAGTTTCGCTTTCTGGTAAAATTTTCCTGACGGATCAAGAGGCCGGAAGGAGGCTGCATGGTCCATATTTTTTGTATTGCTGTACTTATTTGGCTGTCTGCTGAGGATATCAGAAAACTTGAGGTCTCGGACGCAGGGCTTGCCGCTCTGGCGGGTGTGGTGCTTGCAGGCTGCAGTTCCCAGGAGCTGCTGGACTGCCTGCCGCTGTGCGCCGGCATTGGGCTTTGCCACGCCTTAGTTATGCTTTTGTCTGCCGCTTTTAAAAAGCCCGCGCCTTACGGCACGGCTGACGCTCTGATATTTGCAGCGCTTGCCCCGGTGTTCGGAGCAGCGGGCCTGTTTGCCCTGTTTGCTGTAACAGGTATACTTGCGGGGTTTTGGGCTGCAGGCCTGGTCCTTACAAGGAAGGCCGGCGCCGGTGCTCAGATACCCTGCGTGCCGTTCATTACAGCAGCGGCAGCTGTCTTGACAATATCACAAGCGCAAGGTAGATAACTGTAACTGCGATAGCTACAGCATCTCCTTTCCCAAGTTTCATCTGGTGCATGCGGGTACGTCCGGATCCGCCGTGGTAGCACCTGGCTTCCATTGCCATGGCCAGATCTCCGGCTATGCGGAAGGCGGAAACGAACAGAGGAACAAGCAGAGGTATAAGAGCCTTTGCCTTCTCTTTTATAGAACCGTTCTCAAAGTCCGCGCCCCTTGCGGTCTGAGCCTTCATTATCTTGTCAGTCTCGTCCAGAAGGGTGGGTATGAAACGGAGAGCTATAGTCATCATCATTGCAAGCTCGTGAGCCGGAAGGCCTATCTTTGCCAGCGGCGAAAGCAGCTTTTCCATGCCGTCCGTAAGCTCTATTGGCTTTGTGGTGAGCGTCATGAGCGAGGATCCGAAGATCAGCAGCACCAGCCTGAGACCCATAAACAGGGCTCTGTAGATGCCGTCCTTGGTTATTGTTATGGGCCCAAGCTTGGCCAGAACATCCCCTGTGCTTACAAAGAACAGGTTGATGACCATGGTAAGGATTATAAGGAAAATGACCGGTTTAAGGCCCTTGGATATGAATTTGAAGGGTATCTTGGACAGTGCTATTACCGTGCCCAGGAAGAGTATGCAGAGCAGGAACGCACTAAAAGACTTCACCACAAAAAGCGAGATCAGGTAAACGAAGGTGCAAACTATCTTGACCCTCGGATCCAGTCTGTGGATGCAGGATTCTCCCGGAAAATATTGTCCTAGTGTTATATCTCTTACTGCCATCTGCTCTTTACCGCGCGGATTATTTCCTGAGCGGTCTCTTCGAATTCCAGTTTGTTGTCGTCTACGTCCATGCCGCGGTTTTTAAGCTGCCAGAGGAAGGACGGGCAGGACGGGATGTCCAGGCCTATGGCCCTTAGCGCTTCCTCGTGCTCGCAGTAGACTTCCTTAGGGGTGCCAAGGAAGACCATCTTGCCGTGGTTCATTACAAGGACCCTGTCCGCGTACTCCGCAACATCGTCCATGTTGTGGGATACGAGTATTATGGACATGTCCATCTCCTGCCTTATGCGGCGTATCATTTCTAATATATCATCGTGGCCCTTGGGGTCCAGGCCGGCTGTGGGCTCGTCCAGGATAAGGACCTCCGGGCGCATAGCAAGAACGCCTGCTATGGCTACCCTTCTTTTCTGGCCGCCGGAAAGCTCAAAGGGAGAGACTTCCCCTTTGTCGTCTGCGTCTATGCCTACAAGGTCCAGGGCGGCACGGGCTCTTTCCTTCTGTTCTTCCAGAGAAAGTCCCTGGTTCTTGGGCCCGAAGCACACGTCCTTCATGACGGTCTCCTCGAACAGCTGGTATTCCGGATACTGGAACACTATGCCTACCTTGCGGCGCACCAGTGCGGACTCCTTGCCCTTCTGGCTTATCACGGTTTCCGTGCCGTCTGCGTGGACAGAAACTATACGGCCATCCGAAGGCTCCAGAAGGCCTGCTATGCTCTGCACCAGAGTGGTCTTGCCGGAACCGGTGTGGCCTATGATACCAATGAATTCTCCGGCTTCCACCGTAAAGGAGACATGGTCTAAGGCTTTGGTCTCGTAAGGAAGCCCCGGGCTGTATATTTTGCTTAGATCTTCTATTCTGATCTGCATCTATCCCTGCTCCTTACTGCACAAAAAGTCTGCGAGCTGCTCGTCTGTTACTATATCCGCGGGTACATCTATGCCGCTCTGCCTGAGCCTTTTAGCCATCTTTACGGCGAAAGGCAGGGCAAGCACGCCAAGATCGTCCCTGCTGAAGATCTGGGCCGGCGTTCCGTCCGCGTGGACTTTGCCGTGCTCCATGATTATTATCCTGTCCGCTTCCGCGGCTTCTTCCATGAAATGCGTGATGAGGACCACGGTGCGGCCCTGGGAATGGAGCTTTCTGATGATGCTCATGATCTCCCTGCGGCCTTTGGGATCCAGCATGGCTGTGGGCTCGTCGAACACTACGCACTCCGGGTCCATGGCTATTACGCCTGCTATGGCTATCCTCTGCTTCTGGCCGCCGGAAAGAAGGTGCGGGCCTTTCTTTCTGTGCTCGTACATGCCTACCATCTGCAGGGATTCATCCACTCTGCGCCTTATTTCGGAGGGCTCTATGCCTATGTTTTCCGGGCCGAAGGCTACATCGTCCTCTACCACGGAGGATACCAGCTGGTTGTCCGGGTTCTGGAACACCATACCTACCCTCTTTCTGATCTCCCAGGGCTGGGTCTGTGATTCTGTGACGGTGTTGAGATCGTCTACCAGGACCTCCCCGGAGGTGGGCAGAAGGAGCGCGTTCATGTGCTTTGCAAGTGTGGACTTGCCGGAGCCGTTGCTTCCGACTATTGCCACGAACGAGCCTTTTTCTATATTAAAAGATACGCCGTCTATAGCAAACTCTGCTGCCTGCGGCGTGTCATCTTCGCCCTGCTCGTAAGCAAAGCGCACATCCTTCAGCTGGATCATCGGATCGCTAGCCATAAAAATGATCAAATGCCTCTCCACGTATTAATTAACGCCTTATTATATACAGAATAAAATATCGTGTCAATGAAAGCTGGTTTTTATTTTTTCCTGTTACCCGTATGTAATTTTGCTACGGATACGGCGGAGATGATCAGTTCTGCAGCCCTGCTGCCTGCGTACAAACGATCGGCAGCCCTGCTGTATGCGTACAAACGATCGGCAGCCTTGCTGTATGCTTGATGGATAACAGTCCTGGGCAACCGTTGTTTGCATTTTGTTGCAGATTGGCTGGCGTGCAGGGGCAAATGCAACAATTATAGATCTCAAGAAAGATGTCAGTCTTGTTTGTTGCAGATCTTAAATATTTATATGCGTTCTGCAACAAAGACACGAGCTTGTGCTCGCCTACGGTACCCAACCCCCTGGTTGCAGACAGATTTGCTCATAATTCTGCGAAGTAATAGTAGTTTATAAAGAGCCAAAAGGTCCGATCCTGATCTGCGGCACTGGATCACAATTCTTCAAACGATGAATTGTTGCAAAAGCTCAGGCCGGGCGAACTGTTTGTCAACAAATGCCCTGATCTTCTTTTTCCAACGACCGCGCCCGTGCAGGCACGGATCCAAAAGCTACATATTGCATTTTTATGTTTGCTTCAGACGCCAGTTTGCAGATCCGTGGTTAAGCAAAACGGTCAAATAGCCGCGGTTTTGCCTAAAGTTAATATAGATATTATGCAAATAGCGCGGCAAACTCAGGTTTTGCCTAAAGTTAATATAGATATTATGCAAATGGCACAGCAAACTCAGATTTTGCCTAAAGTCATTTTAGCTAATAGGCAAATGGCACGGAAAACTCAGGTTTTGCCTAATTCTCAGGCTTTGCCGCAAAGGCTTTAAGCGGAATACCTGGTTTTATGCGCTGCAGGTCAGCGGAATTTAGCCAAAATAGTGAAAAAACCTGTATTTTGGGTAAAACCTTTGATCTTGCTGCGCTATAAGTTTCACCAAAAGCAGGTGTTTAATGCCACTTTTGGTAAGAGCAAAAAATCCTTTACCAAAACAGATGAAATATCACCATTTTGACTAAAAACAAGCGCGTCCAGACACGACCCTTACCCGAGCAGTCAAAAATTCGCCCGCGGCCGGATCAAGGTCCGTGCCGGGGCCGCCAAAGAATCGACCACGGACAAGTGTTTTCGTGGTATAATACTTAAAACATCTTATAGGAGACTTATATGAGATTCGTTATACAGCGCGTTAAGCGCGCAAGCGTCAGCGTGGACGGCAAGATAACAGGGCAGATCGCGGACGGATTGCTGGTCCTGGCCGGGGTCTACGCAGACGATACGGAGCAGATCGCGGACAAAATGGTAAAAAAGCTCTGCGCCCTGCGGATCTTTGCAGACGAAAACGGCAAGACCAATCTTTCCGTGCAGGATGTCGGCGGCAGCCTTCTTATAGTGTCGCAGTTCACCCTGTGCGCAGACTGCAGGCACGGCAACAGGCCCAGCTTTTCGGGCGCGGCCGGTGCCCAGCCCGCAGAGGCAATGTATAAATACATACTCGCCAAGGCCGCAGAAACTGTGCCCAATGTTCAGGCCGGGATATTCGGCGCGGACATGATGGTGGAACTGCTGAACGACGGACCGTTCACTATCGTGCTGGACTCTGAAAAGATATAGCGATCCACTCTGACGGGATCACAGAAAAGCTATAGCGGAGCCCGGACAGGGCTCATAATAAAAGGGGCAAAAATGACTGAAGAATACACAAAAACAGCGCAAAACACAGGCGCAGAGGCAGAAGCTGCACAGGACAAAGACAGGCTCTCCGTGTGCCTGCTGAACGACTCGTTCCCGCCCATAGTGGACGGGGTGTCCAACGCAGTAGTAAACTACGCTACCCATATAACTGAAAAAGGTTCCAAAGCCATAGTCATCACCCCGGAGCAGCCGGAGGCGGACGACAGCGGCTTTCCTTTCCACGTCTACAGGTACCCTGGCATAGACCTGAGGGATTCCGTGGGTTACATGGCAGGCTACCCGTTCTCGCCGGCCACAGCCAAGCGCATAAAAGACGCGGACATAGACATACTCCACACACACTGTCCCATCGCCTCCACCATCTTTGCAAGGAGCATGAAGGGCATCATAGACAGACCGCTGATACTCACCTACCACACCAAGTTCGATATAGACATAGCTAAAGCCGTAAAGAACAAGGTGCTCCAGGACAGCGCTATTGCCGCGCTCGTAAACAACATCAGCGCCTGCGACGAAGTCTGGGCCGTAAGCAACGGCGCCGGAAAGAACCTGCAGTCCCTTGGCTACGAGGGGGACTACATTGTAATGCCTAACGGCGTGGACATCCCAAGGCAGAGGCTGCCGGAAGAAGAGACCATGGAGCTCACCAAGGAGCTCAGCGCCCCCGAAGGAGTTCCTGTGTACCTCTTTGTGGGAAGGCTCATGTGGTACAAGGGCATAAGGATAATACTGGACGCCCTGGCAGCGCTCAAGTCCCAGAACATAGACTTCCGCATGGTATTCATAGGCGGAGGTCTGGACGAAGAAGAGATCAAGGCCTACTCCGAGGAGCTCAAGCTGGGAGATAAGGTCAGCTTCCTTGGGCCTATCTACGACAGAAAGACCTTAAGCGCCTGGTACTGCAGGGCGGATCTGTTCCTGTTCCCGTCCAACTTCGATACCAACGGACTTGTTGTAAGAGAGGCCGCGGCCTGCTCCCTGGCTTCGGTGCTGATCACCGGAAGCTGCGCCGCAGAAGGCGTAACGGACGGACGGAACGGCTACCTTATAGACGAAAACCCCGCATCCCTTGCCGTAATGCTTGCAACCAAAGGCCGGGACCGCGCGCAGATGAGAAAGACCGGAGAGCTTGCCGCAGACGAGCTCTACCTGTCCTGGTCTCAGGCTGTGGACATGGCCATGGACCGCTACCGCGTGGTTGCAGAGAACTACCAGGCCGGGCTCTATCCAAAGAAAAATACGCCCCTGGACGGATACCTCCAATTCCAGGGGACTCTGATGGACCTTCTGAGCGATTCCTGGCTGGCCCACGTTGTAAAGGGGCCTGGCGCCAACATCACAGACGGTATAAAGAACTTTATCGATACGTATCTTTAAGGCAGATGCCGCTGTAAGCACAGTATTTGCAGGAATCGAATATGTTCCCGACCTTTTTGGGGTCTGCGTCTATCCTGCCCATGGCTATGCTTTCAGCTGCGGAAGTAAGCATGCTGCGGAAGTTTTTGCGGAAGGCTTCCATATCCTCCGGGCTTATGAGCTTGCCTTTCAGCTCTCCTTTGGAGTCCCTGGAAACGTCCAGCACCGTGGACTTTCCGGTCTGCAGCAGCTCTTTGTCTATGCCGCACAGAACGTGTTCGTCCTGCACGGTAAGGCCGTCCAGCTTGTACTTCTTGTTGATCGCCTCTGTAAGCTTTTCGGACAGCGCCTCCGAGGAGATATCCTCCACTGCTGCGCTTATATCGTCCGAACTTATCCTGAAATAATATATTCCGGCGGGCTTGCTTGCGCCATCTCCTATTGCGCCTTCAAGATATGTCATGAGCTGCAGCGCAAGCCCTTTTTCTATCAGGGTCTGGTTGTAGCTTGTGCTTCCGGACTTGTAGTCCACTATCTTGGTGTAGCTGCCGCCGTCCGGCGCAGGGAGCCTGTCCACACGGTCTATCTTGCCTTCCACAAAGACATCGCCGGCTGCTGTGTGCAGCACTATGGGCGGGAAAGTTGCTCCGCGCCCGAAACCTGTCTCAAAGAACATCTCGTCTATGCTGCCTGCACGGACCTGTTCCACCAAATGCCACGCAAAGCGCATACAAATGATGCGCAGCCTGCTGCCCCTGTAGGCCTCCGCCTTGGAGGACGTAAGGGCGCCGCCTGCGGCCTCTTCTGCCATGTCGTCCAGTATCTTTGCAAGCATGGCCTCGGCCTGCTCTCTGCTTACAGTCATCCAGAGGGAGGACGGGTCCGTTATTGGCTTTCCGGCCTTCCTTGCAGGGGCGCTCAAAGCCTCGCAAAGCTTAAGCAAGGCTTCGTGGAGTATGTCTCCCACTTCCCTTGCCCCGATGCCGAAATCCCTTGGAATAAGCGGCCTTAGTCCGTATTCAATGTAGTGTTTGAAGGGGCAGGCCGCAAAGTTGTCCAGCCTGGAGGGAGAAAGCGAAAGCTTGCCGTCCTTGCCGTAAAGATCCGCTGCAAGCTCTTTGCCAAGCGGCTTATCGCCTGGCTTGTATTTGAGCGCCGCCTTAAGCTGCGGAGCATCGCCCGAAAGTATGTTGTACGCAGCCTTCCAAAGCTCCGGCACTGGGTCCCCCTGGGTGCCGGCCCTAAGGATCTGGGCTGTCCGTCCAAGCGGGAACCTGCTGCCCTGCATAAAGGCCAGATCGTCTCCGCTGTTTTCTATATCCTTAAGCTCTGTTACAGAGCCGCACATCTTTTTTATCATGGGAAGCAGCGGCGAAGGCGAAAGTGTCTCCCCGCTCTCGCTGCCGGCAGGAACGCCTATCCACAGCAGATCTTTTGCGCACTGAGCAGCGCGCGCCGCCATGAATACCTCCTCTGAGATAAGGGAGCTGCGAGTCCTGGCCAGAGCCTTGCCGCGGTCGCTCAGCTGCTTCAGCTCCGCCTCCGTAAGAAGCGCGCTTCCATCGGAACCGGACGGGATAAGGCCGTCGCACATGCTTGTGATAAAGACTGCCTTTTTCTTTGTGGGAAGGGACCTTCTGATGCCGCCTATCTGAACCTTGCCCTCCGCCTGAGGCAGCAGCCCCACCTTAACATCCGAGAGGGCATCCATAAGTATGTCTGCCATCTCCTCGTTGCTTATCTTTTCGGAGCCTATGAGCTCTGTCATCTGAGCAAGTATGCCGTCTATTATGCCCCAGAGCTGGCGGGTCTCCTCCGCAGCGTCCGCAAAGCCTTCGGCTGCCATGTCCACGGCCTGCGCCTCCAGCCTTTCGGGAAGGCCTATGCGCTCCGCAAGAAAGCTCCTTAAGACTTCTGCCTTGCCGGCAGCAGTCTCCGCACCCGCCATCTCCTCCGTGAAGCTCTCCAGAAGCGATGCCAGGCCCGCCCTGATACTTTCGCAGGCAGCAAACTGAGCATCCGTAAAGTCCTTGTTTTTATACTTGAAAGGCTTAAGAAAAGCCTTGCCTTTAATGTGGAACTGCTTAACGTAGTGGCAGAAGGTCCAGATATCGTCCTCAGGGGCGTTTACAGCGCCGGAGCGCAGGAAGGAAACAACGTCCCTTGCCAGGTACTTTCCGTCCGCAAGAGCCATAAGCGAGCTTACGGTCTGGGCGGAAGAGCTGTGCAGTATGGCGCGCCGCTCGTCCATAAACACGGGGATCCCAGCCTGGGTAAGCACCCTTTTTATTATCTGGCCGTCGCTGCCCTGCTCGGGGGTAAGGACCACCATGTCCGAATAGTCCGCTCCCTCTTCCCTTACAAGCTGCATTATCCTTGCAGCCAGAGTCTCGGCCTGGGTAAAGGGGCTTGCGCAGCTCACCAGCTCCATGTCCGGAGCCTTTGCAGCATCTGCAGAGCCTTGTCCGCGCTGAGCCTCCGCGCCTATGTATTCGGCCTGCACGCCAAGAAGCTCTATGCAGCGCCTTGTGGCCTCGTACTGCATGCCCTGGCCGCTTACCAGCGCAACGCAAAGCCCTGCGGAGCAGCGGTCAAGCTCCTTTAAAAGCTCCGCCTCCAGCACGGAAAGAGAGCTGAAGCCGTAATAGTATATCTTTGAAGTCCTTATATGATCGCTGTCTTTTACGCGGCTGGCGGCAAATGCCAGCTCGTCCTCCGAATCCGAATAGGTTCCGGAAAGAAGCTGCTCGTAGGCCTGAGAGATAAGGCTCATGTCGGAAAGCTTCCTGGAGAGCAAGCTCCCGGCCTTAACGCCCCCTGCAAGCTCCTTAAGGTCCTGGGGGCCAAGGCCGCCCTGCTTCATCTGGACTATAAAGTCCTTGAGCACAGCCGTAAACCTTGGGTCCTTGCTTACAGAGGCAAAGGCATCCAGCTGCGGCGCGGCTTGCTTTAAAGCCTTGCGAAGCATCATGCTGCGGCCGGTGGAGTCCACGTATACCCTTCCGCTGCCGCCGGTCTCACGTATAATATCCTTGCGCAGCTTTTCGGAAGAGATAATGTTGAGAGTCATAAAGCCCTTGCCGCCAAGGGTCTCCATTGCTTCTTCCTCAACTGAAAAAGTGCTCTGTCTGGGCACAGCAAGGATCACCCTCTGAAAGCCACCGGGGATGGCTTCAAGGTCCTTCCTTATCATACCAAACAGAGCGTTTTTAAGTGTTTCGTCTGAAGATGCGCAGACTATCCTCATTTGAATATCCTCAGGTTATCGTAGCCAAGATCTGTATAGTCAAGGAAACCTGTATCGGCTACCAGGGTGCGCCTGTATGAATCGCGTGTCCTGGTAAAGTACTTGGATACCAGTTCGTAAACATCCACATCGTACTCCAGGGATATAAAGTCCACGCCCACGGAGAAACCGCAGACATGCTCCGCCAGATCCTGAGCCAGCCTGTTGAGGATGTTGTAGTTGGATCTGTAGTAAGCCGCTGTGTCCCTCTTGAATACCGATATCTGCGCGTTCTTTATAAGCTCGGTGGCCTTAGCCTTGTCCCAGAAGATGTCCTCTATGGCAAGGGGCTCATCCGAACCTTCCTTGTAGCAGCGGAGGTGGTTCTCCTCGTAGCGGTAGTATTCCTTGTCCAGGCTGGGGCTGTTGTAGTACTCGGTGTAGCCTACAGAAGTGTTGATATATCCCCCTATCCTGTTTGCGTAGGAGTAGATGCGGAAGTAGCCGGTGGCGGTATCGTCTGCGGAGGTGTACTCAGCCGCGCGGTACCTTGCGTCCTTGGCTATGCGCTCCGCGTTCATCCAGTCCAGAGAAAGGTATTTGTTGATGCTGTCCGAAAGCTCCGCGTAGTTGTGGACCTCCGAATAGTAGTTGTACCTCTTGCCGCTCTGGTCTGATTCGTCTTCCCTTACTGTGCCGGGAATGGCTATGGGCTTTATGGAGCTTGCCGGGAAAGGCCGCTGAACAAGGCGGTATTTGCTTACTGAGCCTTCGTATATATCCGCAAGTTTTATCTGTGCCCTGCCCAGATTGCTTACATCATAGATATCTATACGTGCGCCTACGTTATCTATCAGCTCCGGGTTGCGGGCATCAAAGCATACGACCAGGCGTCCGTCCATATCCACGTAGAAGGGCTGATCCGTGTTTATTCCCTTGAAGCTTCCGCTGACGCGGATCAGCTGGTCTTCGGAGTCTTCACTCCAACCCTCGGTGGAAAGATCGCTTTGAGCTATAAGTTCTGCAATTTTCGAGTTGACGTATTTTACAGGATCCACCCCGTCTATAAACAGGTCCGCAAGCTTAAGTTTGCTGCCTGTAGTAAGATCGAAAACAAGGTAGGACTCGTAACTGATATGATCCGTATCTGGCGCGGCGCCTTGCTGCTCTGCAGGATAATAAAACTTGTTATAGCTGATACAAACGGAAAGCACGTTCTCTACATTTCCTGCAACACTGCTGTAGACAAAAGTCTCAGATCTGCCGGATGCGTACTTTTTCTCGAGCACTTTAGCCCCGGTTACGGGCGGAACAAAGTCCGCAGCAGAAAGCCTTGCGTATTCATCGCTTATAGCATTGTTTATCCTGTCCTGAGCGTTTGCGTCCTTAAGGCCGCTGATCTTCAGCGGACTGCTTGTTGAAGCATTGCGAACTGTTATGGGATTCTCTGCCATAACGTAATCAGGGGTCACGGTCTTGGGCGGCACGTAGTTCATGCTGCCGCCGTCTATAACTATCGGATCAGCCTTTTTGCCGCAGGCAAACAGCGACCCGCAGACCATAGCAAGTATCAGTATAAAAACTATTGTTTTTCTAATTCTGCCGATCAATTTATGAAAAGCCTACTTTCCTTTGTAAGGGACATAACCCAGCTCTGTAGCTATCTGCGCAGCCTGCTTGCCCGCGCACCAGTTTGCTATCTTTCTGACAGCGCTGTCCTGGGGCTCGGAAGACCTGAACACTGCGTAAGCGGTATTTATCATAGGATACTTGCCGCTGGCTACCGCATCGTTTGTAGGTGCAATGCCTTCTATATTAAGCAGTTTTATATTATCATCATAGTGCTGATTCTTTACAAAGTAAAGATAAGAATAGCCTATTGCGCCGGCCGAATTCTTATAATTTGCCACAACGTCCACTATTCCGGCCATGGTGTCAACGCGAACGCCCTTGGGAGGCTCTGCGATCTCGGCCTTGGATATTACGAACTTGTACAGACCTGTCTGGCTGCCGGAGCCTTCGGAACGCTGATAGGCTATGATGGGCTCGTCGTTTCCGCCAAGCTCCTTCCAGTTGGTTATCGTGCCGGCGTAGATATCGTGCAGCTGCTTTACTGTTACGCTGTTTACCGGATTGTCCTTGTTTACGAAGAACACGAAGGCCTCGTTGAGCACGGGTATGGATTCAAAGCCTATGCCCCTGGACTTTGCAAGCTTTTCCTGCTCCTCGGACGGGCCAAGGCAGAAGATAAGGTCCGCATCTTTGTCCACAAGGGCCGGATAAGCGACATCTGTAGTGCTGCAGAGCACGTACTGCTGAGCTTCTTCCTCTGTCTTTCCGAGTATCATTGACGCAGCCTTTAAGTAAAACGGCTTAAAAGCTGTAGCTCCGTCCACTATAGGCCAGTCGGCCTCGGAAAGGCTCAGTTCCGATGTAATGTTTCCGGACTCCTGCTTCTTTCCGCATGCCGCAAGGCCAAGCAGCATAGCCGCTGCCAGCAGCAAAGCAATAAGTTTTTTAGTTTTACCCTTCATTTGCTACCCCTTTTGATCTTAGTTTGCTCCAAATTACTTTATACATAGTGGTAAGGCAGGCTGTAGATCCTATCACCTGGGATATAGTCTCTGCCCAGAACGGCGCCATTACCCCAAGTCCTAAATGCGGCAGGATAAGAGTAAGAGGCACTACCATTATTATCTTCCTGAACAGGGAAAAGAACAATGCATATTTCGGATAATTCAGCGCCACAAAGGTGTGCTGCCCGGTAAGCTGCATGGACATCATCGGGAAGGCTATAAAGTACACCCTTGCGCATTTTGCGCCTACGGCTATGAGCTCCGGATCCTCAGTGAAGATTGCGTAGAGCCACTGCGGCGCAAATACCATTACAGCCCAGAATACGAAGTTTATAGCCATGGTGGTCCAAAGGATCACGGATATGGACTTACTTACCCGCTCCGGGTTGCCCGCGCCGTAGTTGTAGCTCATGACAGGCATGGCTCCGCTGACTATTCCGTTGCAGGGGCACATGGTTATCTCCCTTATGGAGTTGATTATTGTCATGGAGCCTATGTAATAGGTGCTTGCAGCTCCGCCCCAGCTCTTAAGGACAACGTTCACCACTGTCTGGGTAACACTGTTGGTTGCCTTGAACACGAAGCCTGTGGCGCCGAGCTTCATGATGTTTCCAAGCTCCTGCGTATATATCCTGAGCTTTTGCAGGGGGACTACGGGCTTTTTACTGAAGAGGAATATTACTACCCAGGCCGCGCTTGCTATCTGCGATATTACCGTTGCTACGGCTGCGCCCTTTATACCCATGCCTGCTGTGTAGATAAGTATAGGGTCCAGGATTATATTCAAAGCTGCGCCTATGAGCACAGTTCCCATGCCTATCCTGGTAAAGCCCTGTCCGTTGATGAACGGGTTCATGCCAAGGCTTATGAGCACCGGAATGGTGCCAAGAACGTATATCCTGAAATAGTCTGTGGCATACGGCAGGGTCTCGGCATCGCCGCCCATAAGCGACAGCAGCCACGGAGACAGCGTGAACATCAGCACTGTTACGACCGCTCCTACTATGAGCATTGTCGTGAAGGATGTATCCTGAATGCGCGCGGCTTTTTCGTTGTCGCCTTCTCCTCTGGCTATGGAAGCCAGCGGAGCCCCGCCGGTTCCGAACAGGTTAGCGAACGCTGTGATCAGCGATATGAGCGGAAACGCCACGCCAACACCTGTCAGAGCCGCGGTCCCGACCTCCGGGATGCGGCCGATATAAAGGCGGTCCACTATATTGTAGGTTATGTGGACCACCTCGGCGATCATTATGGGAAGCGACAGCCTGATTATAGTCTTGAAAACGCTTCCTTTTGAGAAATCTCCTGTTACCTTGCCGGCCATGCTGGCTTTACTCTTCCTTGAATACTTCTTTTGCGAACGCCCAGAGCTCGTCTTCGGTGCCGAACACGGCTATGAACATGTAGTCTGCCATGGCTCCGGAAAGGGCTTCTGGCACCGGACCTTCTTCCATGATGTGGTCCGCGTACTTTTCCCTTATCTCCTCCGCGCTGAAGGCGTAATGCCTGCTCTTTCTGCGGGATGCGAACACGCAGAACTGCTTTGCGCTGCACTCAGTAGTGGTATTGCCGAAGGCCATCATGTCTGCCCAGATCTTGTAGACGTCCGTGCCGTTGGCGTAGTCCATCATGTCCGGGGACTTTCCGCCGCTTGGGCGCAGGTTCACCTCCAGGCCTACCACCTTGCCCTTCTTGCCAAGGCGCTGGTCTTCTGTAAGGCGGAAGAATTCAAAGTGCACAAAGCGGCTCTTTACGCCAAAGGCTTTGACTGCAGCCCTTCCGGCCTTCTTTATGTCTTCGGGAACTTCGGCTCTGATGTAGAATACGGAGTTCTCCTCGTTGTTCACGACGTCCATGAGACTGTCTGGGGTGACGTTGCCGGTCTCGAACAGCGCGGTGCCGTCCGGTCCTATAATGGCATCGTAGGTCTCAACGCGGCCCTTTACTAACTCCTCCATAATGAAGCTGCCCTCCGGGCGCTCGTTAAGGAAGGCCTCCAGCTCCTTGCGGTCCGCAAGCTTGTAGGTGTGCGATGCGCCAACGCCGTTGTCCGGCTTTACTATTACAGGCCAGCCGACCTCTTCCGTGAATGCCAGGCAGCCTTCGAGATCGTCCACCATGTGGAACTTGGCGGCGGGTATCCTGGCCTTGGCGTAGTAGGCCTTCATGCCGGACTTGTAGCGAAGCCTTGGCATGTCGGCGGGTTTAAGGCCGGGGATGTTGAAGTCTTCTCTGAGCCTTGCGTCCTGCTCCAGCCAGTACTCGTTGTTGCTTTCAAGGCCGTCTATCCTGCCGTACCTGAAGGCAAAGTAGGCCACGCCTCTGTAGACCTGGCCGTAGTCCTCCAGGGAGCTTACTTTGTAGTATTCGAAAAGCACGTCCTTCAGCTCCCAGCTGAGCGAATCGTAGGGGGCGTCCCCTATGCCAAGGACCCTTACGCCGTTATCGCGCAGCCCTCTGCAGAACTGCCAGTAGTTGTCCGGGAAATTCGGTGAAATGAATATAAAATTGGTCATTATTGCTCCTCCGGTCCGAGTACATAGGGCATGAAATAAACTGCCTGCTTGTACCACCAGGGCCAGTCGTGGTCTACATCCCCGCCCCAGTAATCGACCCATATACGTATGCCGTGTTCGCGGCAGATCTTGTCTAAATTCCTTGTGCT
>CADALS010000012.1:0-930 GCA_902788795.1 uncultured Eubacteriales bacterium
GCGGCGGCGGTATCGAACCAGGTGGGGCAGTTCAGCACCGCTCCGATCAGAGAAAGGCCGTCCCGCTCGGCGCTGAACACCAGGCAGCGTCCGGCCTTGCCCGTGTAGCCGGTCTTGCTGCCGAGTATGGAGGAAATATCCACGCCGGAAGTGTTGTAGTGCAGCAGCGTTGCGTCCACCGTAAGCCCCGTGGAAAGAGTGTAGGTCTTGGTGGTGAATACTACCCTGAAAAGCGGGTCTTGCAGGGCGTACTGCAGGAGCTTTCGCACCTCGTCCGCGGTCGAATGGTGGCCGTTTGCGTCCAGCCCGGTAACGTTCACAAAGTGAGTATTGGAAAGTCCGAGCTTTTGAGCCAGGGCGTTCATCTTCTCCACGTAGGCATCTATGCTGCCGCTGGAGGCTATGGCAATAACATGAGTTGCGTCGGCTCCGCTGGGGAGCATGGAAGCGTAGAGAAGGTCTCGGTAGCTTACCTTGTTGCCTGCCTTAAGGCCGGCCTTCATGAGGTCCCAGCGCACGGTCCTCAGCATGGCAGAAGTAACGGTAACGGTCTGGTCCAGGTCCTCTATGGTCTCTATGGCTGTAATTGTGGTTGCGATCTTAGTGAGCGATGCTATGGATACCACCTTTTCAGCCCCGACTTCGTATATTACCTTATCGTCTGTAAGGTCGTAGATCTCAACGTTTCTGGAGTCTACGGACGGATATGCAAGAGGGCTTATGATCTGCGCTATGAGGCAGATCACAGCAATGATTTTTTTCATAAATATTATTTTTCAGGGGGCTCAGACCTGCCTTGCGGTGTTGCTGAAGCTGTCCGAAAGCCGCTGCTGATATATCCTTTCCTCTATTTCCTGCTGGGCAAGCTGCACCTCAGCCAAAAGCTCCGGGGCACTCATCCGAAGAAGCCCAAGGCGCAGTGCAAACAGC
>CADALS010000012.1:955-5606 GCA_902788795.1 uncultured Eubacteriales bacterium
GCAAACAGCTGCACCATGCCGTCCGAGCTTGCAACGCGCACGCTGTAGTTCTTGCCTATCTCTCTGGCCATGCGCTCTATGTATGCGTCCGCAGTCTCGCCCTCCTTGGTGTAGGCCACCTTTATGGAGCCCTCGCTGGTGCCAAGGCCCGGGTTTTCCTTCACCTTGTAGCCGTCGAAGACCAGCATCACCTCCGTGCCCCTAAGGGACGCGTAGTCCGAAAGCAGGCTTATGAGCCTGTCCCTTGCCGCGGAGATGTCGTCTTTTGCAAGAGCGCTGAGCTCCTCCCAGGCAAATATCATGTTGTAGCCGTCCACTATTATGTAGGTCTTTTTTGCTGCCGCCGAAGGCTTGGATGCCGCCCTGTTGTAGACGGGGCTGGTGTATCTGGGGCGCTTTATAGGCCCAAACTCCCTCTGCATTATGGCTTCGAGCTCTTTTTCGTCTATGTCCAGGCTTCCGGAGCGGACCTTTGGAGCTCCCATGGTTATCACGGGTTCCTGGGCGCCGGCGTCCTCTGAGGCTATGCGCACGCCGCTGTCCACATGCATGAACTCCCGCACGTGGTCCCACTTTACTATTACGCCGCTGCCGTGGCTGCAGAACACAGAATCCGCAGGGTTGTCCGTATCGCGGTCCGGATCGTAATCTGCCGCCTCTATCACGGCCTGGGTGTTGTGGCAGGGATAGTAACCGGAAAAGCGCAGCGAAAGCTGGCCCCTGCCCCTTGTGTAGGACAGCAGCTCGGTCTGGTAATCCGCTATCTCCGAAGCCGGAGCCCTGCCGCTTATCTGCATGGTGCCGCCCAGATCTTCCGGAGATCCGAACACCGCCTGCATGGCCCTCAGATCGCTTATGGCGCGTCCGATAAGCTCCGTGGGCAATTCTATCCTGAACGCGTAAAAAGGCTCTAAAAGGACGTTCTGTGCCCTCATAAGGCCATTGCGGACCGCCCTGCCGCTTGCCTCGCGGAAATCCCCGCCCTCCGTATGCTTAAGGTGAGCCCTTCCGGCCACCAATGTTATCCTTACGTCGGTAAGAGGAGAGCCTGTAAGCACGCCAACGTGGGGCTTGCCCTGAAGGTCTCCCAGTATCAGCCTCTGCCAGTTGAGGTCCAGATCGTCCGTGCTGACAGCGGTCTCAAAGACCAGCCCGCTGCCTGCAGGGAGAGGCTCCATAAGCACGTGGACCTCCGCATAGTGGCGCAGCGGCTCAAAGTGTCCAACGCCTTCCACCGGCGCTGCAATGGTCTCCTTGTAGAGTATGCGGCCTGCGCCTATCTTAGTCTTTATCCCAAAACGATCTTCTATGAGCTGCTCCAGGACCTCTATCTGCACCCTGCCCATGAACTGGGCGTGTATCTCTTTCAGCTTTTCGTCCCAGACTATGCGCAGCTGGGGGTCTTCCTCCTGAAGCCTTTTAAGCTTGGTAAAGGCTGTTACAGGGTCCGTGCCGTCCTCTATGCCTATGCGGTAGGAGAGCACAGGCTCCAGCAAGGGCTGCTTTGCGTCTTTTTCGAAGCCGAAGCCCTGCCCCGCAAGGCTTTCTGTAAGCCCGAGCACCGCTGCCACGCTGCCTGCCGGCGCAGTTTCCGCAGCCGCAGATTTGCTGCCGTTGTATATCCTTATCTGGGTGATCTTTTCCCCGGGGTCGCCCAGAAGGTCCCTTACCTTAAGCTCCCCGCCTGTTATCTTGAGCCAGCTGAGCCTGTTGCCCTGCTGGTCCCTTGTTATCTTGAACACCCTTGCGCCAAAGGCTTCCGGCCTTTTCGGCACAGGCGAAAACTGCCTGAGGCCTTCCATCAGGGCGTCTATGCCTTCCATTTTAAGGGCCGAACCGAAAAAGCAGGGGAAGAGCCTGCGGCTTGCTGTAAGGCCCAGAACCGTCCTGCTCGAAAGCGTCCCTTCAGAAAGGTACTCCTCCATGGCGCTTTCCGAAAGCATGGCAAGCTCCTCAGAAAGCTCCGCTCCCAGGGCATCAGAACCGCGCTCCGCAGCCTGGGAAAGATCGTAAAAGCCCTCCCCAAGGTGCACGCGCAGGTCCTTTAAGACCTCTTCCTTTGAGCGGCTGCAGATATCCATCTTGTTTACCCATACAAGGGTCGGAACATGGTAGCGCTCCAGAAGCTGCCACAGCGTCCTGGTGTGAGCCTGCACGCCGTCCGGGCCGCTCACTACAAGCAGAGCGCAGTCCGCTGCGTAGAGCACCCTTTCAGTTTCCGAGGAAAAGTCCGCGTGGCCGGGCGTATCCAGAAGGAACACCCTGAGGCCTTCATTTTCCGCGGGCTCTCCGCCAAGCTCGAACACAGCCTGTTTTGAGAATATAGTAATTCCACGCTGCCTTTCTATAAAGTGCGTATCTAAAAATGCGTCCTTATGGTCCACCCTGCCGGGGGTCCTTATAACGCCGCTTTTGTAAAGCAGCGCCTCCGCCGTGGTGG
Source organism: uncultured Eubacteriales bacterium (assembly GCA_902788795.1). Classification (GTDB taxonomy): domain Bacteria; phylum Bacillota; class Clostridia; order Peptostreptococcales; family Anaerovoracaceae; genus RUG13409. The sequence goes on from CADALS010000012.1 coordinate 3,396, forward strand.
TCTTGCCGGCGTCTACATGCGCCAGAATTGCTAAAGTTACATTATTCATAAAGATAATTATAACACAAAGCTGCGGTAAATAAAAAGCCGGAAAGGTCTGCCCTCTCCGGCTGATGTATGCTGTTTAAAGATCGCTGTCTGCTCCGCTGTCCAGCTCCTGCTCCGCTGCGTTTTCCTCTATGCGTACAGGAGGAACGACCTCGGCAGGCTTCTTTACTTCAGAAGGTGCTATCTCTGATGCTTTGCTCCTTCTTCTGAGCCCTGCAGGCGGCTCCGCTCCGTCCGGCAGCACCTTTATGGCCTTCATCTGCGTAACCACCATGGGTATTGCTATAAGCATACTGCAGATATCAGCAGTTGCCTGGGAGCAGGCAAGTCCGTTTACACCGAATATCCTGCTGAGTATCACCACAGCAGGAACCAGGAAGATCACCTGCCTGGAAAGGCCCAGGATAGTGGCCTCCACCGGGCGGCCCAGCGCCTGGTACAGGCCGTTGATTATCATTACCCATACATGCGGGAAGAGTGTTATGCACTGGGTACGTATCATAAGCTCTCCTATGCGCAGAGCCTCCACGTCCTTTTCGGCATCCATGAACAGTCCCAGGACCTGAGGTGCGAAAATAAACAGCGTGGTGCCAAGTATAAGCGCCACAGTAGCACCTATAGCAGTACAGGTCCAGAACGCATCGCGCACTCTCCTGTACTTTCTGGCGCCCCAGCAGTAGCCGCCTATAGGCTGGAAGCCCTGTCCGAAGCCCATGATGGCGGAGCCCACCATCCTGGTGCTCTTGTTGGCTACAGATACTGCAGCCAGGGCTGAATCTCCGAAGGTCCTTGCTACATTGTTTACAGCAACGGCTGAGAGGCTCATAACGCTGGTGCGCAGAAGCGTGGGTATGCCCATCCTGGCAACTTCCTTGTATATGGACCACTTAGGTGTAAAGTATCTGAACTTAAGCTCTATAAGAGTCTTTCCGCGAAGGAAAGGAATAAGCAGTATTATGCAGCTTATGCCCTTGGAGATGGTCGTAGCAAGCGCCGCGCCCGCAACGCCCATGCCGAGGTTGTTGATGAATATCGGATCCAGAGCCACGTTAACGACGCAGCCGGACACCATGCCTATCATGGAAAAGGTGGTGCTGCCCTCGGATCTTAAGGTGTGGCTGCAGGTGCACTCCGCTGCAGTAAAAGGAGCGGAAAGGAGTATGAAGCTGGCGTAGTCTATTGCGTACGGCTTGGAGGATTCGGTAGCACCCATAAAGACCACAAGGCCGTCCCTGAAGACGTAGGCTACAGCCGCTATTGCAGACAGGACTATTATGGCAGTCAGGACAGTTGTTGAAGCCACGCGGCTTGCTTCTTCCTCACGCTTGGCGCCCATGAGCCTTGAAAGGTAACTGGATGCGCCCATGCCGAAGGCCAGAGCTATGGCTCTCATAAGATGCAGCAGGACATCGTTGACTCCAACTGCTGCAGTAGCAGCAAGCCCAAGCTGGCTTACAAAGTAGGTGTCCGCCATGTTGTACAGCGAATCAATCAGCATGGATATGATCATCGGAAGCGCGACGATAGGTATTACCTTTATGAGCACTCCGTTGAGCATCATATCGCGGCGGGCGGCCCGTCTTTCATTAATATCTGCCATTTCCTTCTCCTTATCTATAACATAAATATTTTACCACATGTGCGGGTAAAATATATTTCAAATATCGAATAGGTCCATACGTTTTACTGATCACTAAGAGTATGCTATAATAGAAAAACAGTATTATCTAACATTCGTACCAGGGGTATAAAAATGAGGAAGAAACTGATCAGGGTCCTTATCAAGATCCTAATAATCATTCTGGTGCTGGCCCTGCTTATCGCAGGTGCTTACCTGCTTTACGTAACCAAGGCCTACCACCGCATAGGGGACGGCGGAGAGCTCAATCCCAACAGGTTCGGGTCAAACAGCCCGGTGCCCACAGGCTCAGAGCAGAAGATAGTGTCCTGGAACATAGGCTTCGGCGCCTACGAGGACGACTACGGCTTCTTTATGGACGGAGGCACCCAGAGCTGGGCATGGTCCAAGGAACGCCTGGAGGCCAACCTCACAAAGATAGGCAAAAAGCTCAAGGAACAGGACAGTCCGTTCTACCTTATCCAGGAGGTGGACTTCAGCTCCACAAGGACCTACAAGGTGGACGAGATAGTCGCCATGACCAA
>CADALS010000012.1:5620-22583 GCA_902788795.1 uncultured Eubacteriales bacterium
TTCCTGCTCTACCCGTTCAGCCAGCCGCACGGAGCTAACAAGGCCGGTATAATGACCTTCTCCAAGTACAACATCAAGTCCGCTACCAGAAGGGAGCTGCCCATAGAGGAAGGCTTCCGCAAGTTCCTGGATCTGGACCGCTGCTACAGCGTAAACCGCATCCCGGCAGAAGGCGGCAAGGAGCTGGTGCTCTACAATTTCCACCTGTCCGCTTACTCCAAGGACGGCAGCATTGCAACAGAGCAGCTTAAGCTGCTGCTTACGGATATGCAGGCAGAATACGCAAAGGGCAACTACTGCATAGCCGGCGGAGATTTCAACAAGGACATACTCGGTGATTCCTCCAAGTACTTCGGCAAGGCAGACCAGGAATACTCCTGGGCACAGCCCATTCCGGAAGGCACCTTCGATGGTTTCAATGTTAAGCTGGTTGCTCCTCTGGACGAGGAGAACCCCGTGCCCTCCTGCCGCAACGCGGACGGTCCCTACCACAAGGGCCAGTACGTTCTGACCATAGACGGTTTCCTTGTTACGGACAACGTAGAGGTCAAGGAGTCCAAGGTCATAGACTACGCGTTCAGGTATTCGGACCACAACCCGGTCTACATGAACTTCGTGCTCGTAAAGGGCGAATAAAACACTTCGGAAAACTTAAATGAAAGAATTTGAACTGATCGCCTCGGCCACTTTCGGTCTCGAGGCGATAGTTAAAAGAGAAATAATCGCGCTCGGCTACGAGATAACAGACTCCCGCAACGGAAGGCTCACCTACCGCGGGGACCTGCGGGCCGTAGTGCGTTCCAACCTCTGGCTGCGCTGCGCGGACAGGGTCTATATTAAGATGGGCGAATTTAAGGCAAAGACCTTCGAGGAGCTCTTCCAGGCCGCAAAGGCGATAGCGTGGGAAGAGTGGCTGCCGGTGGACGCCCATTTTATAGTTACGGGAAGCTCTGCCTGGTCCGTGCTGCACAGCGTTCCGGCCTGCCAGTCCATAATCGAAAAGGCCATAGTTACAAGGCTTTCCGGCGTTTACGGGGTGGAGCGCTTTGCTAAGAACGGCCCTGTTTACACGGTGCGTTTCATGGCCCAAAAGGACGAGTTCGTCCTGATGATAGACAGTTCCGGTGCAGGTCTGCACGACCGCGGCTACCGCGTAAAGGACGTCCCGGCGCCTATAAAGGAGACCATGGCTGCCGCTATGGTGAGCCTGTCCTTCTTTAAGCCTGGGCGCTTTCTGTGGGACCCGTTCTGCGGCTCCGGCACCATAGCAATAGAAGCTGCCATGATGGCAAGAAACATTGCTCCCGGCCTTACCCGCAAGTTCGACTGCAGCTGGTGGAAGAACATCCCCGAGGAGATCTGGAAAGAAGAAAAGGCAGCAGCCTACAGGGCCATAGACTACGATGCAGAGTTTAAGATCGTAGCCTCCGACATAGACCCCCGCGCCATCCGCGCCGCCAAGAAGAACGCGGAAGCCGCCGGCGTAGACGACTGCATAGACTTCCGCGTCCAGGACATAACCGATATAGGGGACGGTTCTCTTTCACCTTTTTCCACCGATATAGGGGACGGTTCTCTTTCACCTTTTTCCACTATTTCCCAAAATGTTGAAGAGAACCGTCCCCTATATCCGGATGTGGATCTGGAGCGCGGCGTTATAATAGCAAACCCGCCTTACGGCAAGCGCATAGGAGAAGCAGAGCTGCTGCCCAGCATCTACGGCGCCCTTAAAGATCTTATGAAGCAGAACCCTAAGTGGTCCCTCTTCCTGATAACTTCCGACAAGGACTTCGAAAAAGCCATGGGCCGCCCGGCGGACCGCCGCCGCAAGCTCTACAACGGAGATATAGAGGTCTGCTACTACCAGTATTACGGAGAAAAGTAATGGAGTATTTCGTTGATATCAACGCCGCACCCGGCGGTGACGGCAGCAAGGAAAGACCGTTTGCACGCATAAACGACGCAGCTCAGACAGCCCGCCCCGGGGACATAGTAACAGTGCTTCCCGGCATTTACCGCGAGGAAGTTGACCCCGCATTTGCCGGCACGGAAGACGCCCGCATAGTCTACCGCAGCCAGCAGCCCGGCAAGGCAGTCATCACAGGCGCGGAGCCGCTTACAGGCTGGACACAGGCAGCAGGCGGAGTCTGGACCGCAAGGGTCAAAAACAACATATTCACGGACCGCAACCCCTACACCACTCTGGTATCAGGGGACTGGTTCGTTGCAAGCAATATTGCCCACCTCGGAGATATCTTCCTTAACGGCAAGTCCATGTACGAGGTGCAGGACAGGGCAAAGGTCATGGATCCCAAGCCCTCCGAAAGCTCCTGGGACAGGGACTTTTCTGTTTACGTCTGGACAAGCTGGCAGGACGCGGACGAAACAGTATTCCTGGCAAATTTCCAGGACAAAGACCCTAACACAGAAAACGTGGAATTCACGGTCCGCAAAAGCTGCTTCTATCCTTCAAAGGAAGGCGTAGGCTATATTACCGTGTTCGGCTTTAACATCTGCAAGGCCGCCACACAGTGGGCGCCTCCGACAGCTTACCAGGAGGGCATGATAGGCCCTCACTGGTCAAAAGGCTGGATCATAGAGGACTGCGAGATCTCCGAATCAAAATGCAGCGGCATCTCGCTCGGAAAGTACCTTCAGCCGGAAAACGACAACAAATGGCTGCGCTTTAAGTACAAGGACGGCACCCAGACGGAGCGCGATGCCATCTGCCAGGCCGTGCGCGAAGGCTGGTCCAAAGAGCGCATAGGCAGCCACACAGTCCGTCGCTGCGACATACACGACTGCGGCCAGACAGGCATAGTCGGCCACATGGGCGGCGCGTTCTCCGTAATAGAAGGCAACCACATCCATCACATAAACAACAAGCAGAACCTGGCCGGCGCCGAGATAGGCGGCATCAAGCTGCACGCAGCCATAGACACAGTCATCAGGCGCAACCACATCCACCACTGCTCCAGAGGCCTCTGGCTGGACTGGCAGGCACAGGGCACAAGGGTAACGCAGAACCTGTTCCACGACAACTGCCTGCCCTACGACTACCTTATGACGCCAAAAGGCATGGCTTCGACCGGCGAAGACATCTTTGTTGAGGTCTCCCACGGTCCCACGCTTATAGACAACAACATCCTTCTGTCCTACAGGGCGTTCAAGCTCCCCACCCAGGGCTGCGCCATTGTGCACAACCTGATCTGCGGCGCCATCAGCGCTGTTGGACGCGGCGTTGACAACGGTTCGAAGTCCCTGCCAAGCCCGCGCTACACGCCCTACCATGTTCCGCACAGCACCGCTATAGCAGGATTTATGAGCATACTGCACGGCGACATGCGCTTTTACAACAACATATTCATCCAAAAGCCCATTCCTCGCATGCTGAAGCTTGCGCAGAACGGCTCCAAACTTATTAAAAACGAGTGGGACGACATGAATGCAGAAACAGGCCTTGCACCCTACGATGCTTACCCCACGGAGACCGAATGGAAGGCTATGTTCGAAGGCTACTGCGGCATGGGCTCCCCAGCCAGCGACCGCTACTACCTGCCGCTTCCTGTATGGACCGGAGGAAATGTTTACTTTAACGGAGCCCGCCCCTGCAAAAAGGAGCAGGACGCTGTTGTTGCCAAAGGCAAAGCCACCGTTGAACTTACCTGCGAAGACGGTGTCTGGACCCTTGAAACTAACCTTCAGGATCTTCTGCCGGACGCTGCATGCAAGCTGATAGATACAAACACGCTCGGCATGGCCTTTGAACCGGAGCAGAAGTTCGAAGCTGCTGACGGCAGCCCCATAGTATTTGATACAGACTTCCTCGGCACAAAAAGAGAGGGCCCGGTGGTACCCGGACCCTTCACAGCGAGGTCTCAGTTTTCCTCGCTTCTATTATCTCCAGCAGGGGGCCTTCGCCCTGGTAAGCGTCCCATTCGGTGCGGTGCACTATAGCTGTGATGTTGACCATGTCCTCTGTTTCGAACTCCTTGAGCATGCCCTTCTTGCAGGCTACCGGATAGAAGGCCACGTCCGCCTCGCAGCAGGTCATGAGCCAAAGGCCGGCAACATCGTACTCCGGGGTGTCCTCGTCGTGGTCCACCATAAGGTCCAGGTTTACCGTAAAGCCTTCGAACCTGTCCGGGAAATCCAGAGCCTCGGTGTACCATACCGGGAACTCGTCCGGGCTGATCTCTATCATGTCCCCTGAAAGGTCGAAATAGGATTCGTCGTCCCTGATGTAGTTCTCCACGTGCTCGTCCACAAACTCCAGCCAGAACTCCGCATCCCTGTTTACCATGCGCAGGGACTGATCCCTGAGATAATCCGCCAGCTGCTGAGTGCAGCGGTTGATGATGACCATGGATGCAACCATGATCTTCTCCATTACCTGGTTGGGCGCGGTGTTTATGAAGTGCTCAAAGCTGGCCGCGTTCACCATGCAGACCACCTGGGAAAGGAACCAGTTGTCCGGGAACATCTTTACAAGGCCGTTTATGTCCGGGCGGTTCTGGCCGTCGTCCTCTATGAAGACTATGTCCGGCTGGTACTTGTCCTGGACCTCGTCGAAGACCTTCCAGGAAAGCTTGCCAGTGTAGACCACAGGAACGTCCGCGGTTATATCTTCATCTCCGACCTCCGCGCAGACCACTACGCTTTTAAGCTGCGGGTCCAGGTCGTGGAGGGTCTTATCTATGAAAGTTGTCTTGCCGGAGCCTAAAAGCCCGGTGAAATAAAATACTCTTACATCCATTTATCTGCACATCTCTATTATTGCGAGTTCTATTAAAATGCGTGGTTTTGCAGCCCAGCGCGCGTCCGCCAGAGCCTGAGAGAGCTTCCTGATGCAGCTTCCTATGGCATCCATGCCGGCGCTTTCCGCCTGCCCTTTGAGGCGGGCGATGTTCTCCAGAGACAGGTTGAGTATGTCCTGCGGATCCTTTGTGTAGCGTATCATCATAAGATCCCTGAAGTGCTCCACCCAGTCCCTTGTGAACTGCAGGGGCTCCTTGCCTTCCGCCAGGGCATCCGAGAAGGTTGCCAGCGCTCCGGCTGCGTCTTTCCTGAGGACCTGGTCCGTTATCTTGAGGTAAACTTCCGTGCCAGCTATTCCAAGAAGGAAGAGGACATCGTCCCTTGTGAGGGTGGTGCTGCCGCTTATGCAGCGGTCCAGAAGCGAAAGGCCGTCTCTTACCGAGCCGTCCGCGTTGGCCGCCAGAAGAGCCAGGGCATCGCTTTCCGCCTTGACACCGGTCTCCTTGCAGACCCTTTCGAACAGGGCCTTGATCTGCCTTTCCGGCACGCGCTTGAAATCCAGTCTCATGCAGCGGGAAAGTATGGTGGCAGGCAGCTTGTTGGGGTCCGTGGTGCACAGTATGAACACCGTGCTTGCGGGGGGCTCTTCCAGAGTCTTAAGGAAGGCGTTGAAGGCCTGGGGCGAGAGCATGTGGACTTCGTCTATGATGTAGACCTTGGTGCGGCCTGCAACAGGCGGGAAGTTTACCTCTTCCCTGAGGCTTCTGATATCGTCTACGGAGTTATTGGAGGCGGCGTCCATCTCCACAACGTCTATGAAGGTGCCGGCTGCTATGGCTCTGCAGTTTTCGCAGACGCCGCAGGGCCTGCCGCTTTCCGCCGTGCAGTTGAGCGCCTTTGCACGCAGCCTTGCGGTTGTGGTCTTTCCTGTTCCGCGGGTTCCGCAGAATAGGTATGCGTGGCCAACTGTGCCTGCCGCTATCTGGTTTTTCAGTATCTTTACTATGTGTTCCTGGCCGATCAGCTGGTCAAAAGTTTCCGGTCTGAATGCTCTGTAAAGTGCCTGATACATAGGATTCTCCGTTCTTTTAAGTGAAGGTGCGGCGCTGTAAAAGAAAACGCGCCGGTCCGCAGCCGAGCTCTGCCCGCGGCACATAGGAGGTTCCACTTATTGCTGCTTCCTTCCGGACCTGACAAGGTTCGCAGATTCCTATTGCGCGGAAGCCCGGCTGCGGGCCGGCGCGAATTGACCGCTTCTTATATCCTAAATATTATACTAAAGGGACCGTGATGTTTCAAGCTGAATTTGCTTTGCATCGCGCTTGTGACCCCAAAGATCATTACTTTATCATTTCCATAAGGTCGTCTTCGGAAATGACTGGGATGCCCAGCTCCTGAGCCTTGGTGAGCTTGCTGCCCGCAGCTTCACCTGCCAGCACGTAGCTGGTCTTTTTGGAGACGCTGCCGGAGCACTTGCCGCCGTAGCTTTCGATAATAGCCGAAGCCTCGTCCCTGGTCATAGTCGGAAGGGTTCCTGTAAGAACGAAGGTCTTGCCTGCAAAACGGTCGTCCTTCCTGCTTTCCGCCGCCTTGGACTTAAGGTTTACTCCAAGCTCTCCGAGCTCTGCTATCATTGCGCGGTTCTCCGGTTTTTCAAAGTAGCTGCAGATATCACCGGCCACAATGTCCCCGAAGTCCGGGATCTGAGTAAGCTCCTCCGCCGAGGCGTCCATTACGGCCTGCATGTCAGCGTACCTGGCAGCCAGCACCTTTGCGCTCTGCTTGCCCACGTTGCGTATTCCAAGGCCTGTAATGAGCCTGTCTATATCGTTGTCCTTGGACTTTTCTATGGCAGAAAGCATGTTGTCCACGGACTTTTCCTTGCCCACTATGCCCTCTTCTATGAGGCGGGCCCTGTGTTCCTTGAGCCTGTAGATATCAGGGATCCTCTTTATGTAGCCCTCCGAGATGAGCGCCTCCACGGCTGCCGGCCCGAAGCCTTCCATATTCATAGCGTCCTTGGATACGAAGTACGCCATGGACCTCGAATCCTTTGCCGGGCAGGCCGTTCCTGTGCAGTGCAGGTGCGCGCCGTCAGACTCCCTTTCCGCGGGAGCCCCGCAGACCGGGCAGACCGAAGGCATAACAAAGCGCACCGCGCCGGCAGGTCTCTTTTCCTTTACGACGCTGAGCACCTCCGGGATTATATCCCCGGCTTTCTGCACTATTACGGTATCTCCAATGCGTATGTCCTTTTCGTCCAGGTAGTCCTGGTTGTGCAGGGTAGCCCTTGCAACAGTGGTCTCCGCAAGTCTTACCGGTTTTAATATGGCAAGCGGGGTCATGCGCCCTGTGCGGCCCACCTGAACGGTTATGTCCTCTATTACGGTCTCCTTCTGCTCCGGCGGATACTTGTAGGCGACTGCCCAGTGAGGCACCTTGGAGGTCATTCCAAGCACCTGCCTCTGCGCCAGGCTGTTGACCTTCACGACAGCGCCGTCCAGGCCGTAGTTGAGGCTGTACCTTATCTTTCCTATATGCTCTATGGCTGCCCAGACCTCGTCCGCTGTCTTTGCCAGCACAGGTTCCTCCAGCACGTGGAAGCCTTGCGACGCAAGCCATTCGAGGGTCTCAAGGTGAGTCTTAAAGCTCTTGCCTTCCGCTATCTCCAGGTTGAAAATGAATATATCCAGGCCGCGCTCTTTTACAACGTTCGGATCCAGCTGGCGCAGCGTTCCTGCGGCGGAATTCCTGCGGTTCTGGTATATTTTGCCGCCGGTCAGCTCCTGCTTTCTGTTAGCTGCCTCAAAGCTCTCCGTGGACATGTAGCACTCGCCGCGCACCTCCAGGTAAGGAAGCTTTTCCGGGATGGTCTGGGGGATGCTCTTTATCATAAGGGCGTTCTCGTAGACGCTTTCGCCTATGGCGCCGTCTCCGCGGGTTATGGCCTCGGTCAGCTTGCCGTTGTGATAGCGCAGCACCAGGGTGAGACCGTCTATCTTTTTCTCCACGGAAAACTCCGCGTCCGCAAATTGCTGCTTGACGCGCTCCACAAAAGCTATTACCTCTTCCTTGGAGAAGACATCCTGCAGGGAGATCACCGGCACATCGTGAGCTACCTTGCGGAATTCCCTCTTTGCGGTGCCGCCGACCTTCTTGGTGGCCAGGCTGTCTGCCCTTGCAAACAGCGGGTTTTCGGCCTCCAGCTGCCTCAGTTCCCTGGTAAGGGCGTCGTATTCGTAGTCCGATATCTCCGGATCGTCGTCGTTGTAATACCTGTTTGCGTGGTACTCTACCAGGCGGTAGAGCTCGTCCATCCTTGCCTTGACATCCATTTTTATACCTTCTTGAGCGGAGCCATATCCTTAACCAGCTTCTTTGTTCCGTAAAGATCGAAAACTATGGTAAGCACGCTGCCTGCAGCGCTGATCACAGTGCCCTCGCCGAACTTGGGGTGCGATACCCTTTCCCCGGGAGCCACATCCACGCCTGCAAGCGTTGCCTTCTTTGCGGTATCTGCAGCTGCCTTTTTCACCTCGTAGACCTGCTTTATGGGGGACACGTAGGTGCCCTTGGAGTAGGTATCCACTGCGGAAGGCCTGAACCTATCATAAGACATTCCAAGCCCCTTCTTCTGGTACACTGCGTTGCCGCTGAGATACTTTTTATCTATTTCCTTAAGGAACTGGCTTTCCGTTGTGTAATCGGTCTTTCCGTAGAGCATGCGGAGCTCCGCGCTGGTCATGAACAGGCGCTTTTTGGCGCGGGTCATGCCTACGTAGCAAAGCCTGCGCTCCTCCTCCAGATCGTCCCCTTTGTCCAAAGTGCGGTAGCTTGGGAAGATGCCGCTCTCCATGCCGGGCATGAACACCACGGGGAACTCCAGGCCCTTTGCGGAGTGCAGGGTCATGAGGACCACTGCGTCCTGGCTCGGGTCGTGGTTGTCTATATCGGAGACCAGCGTGAGCCCTTCCATGAAGGCTGCCAGGGTGAGGGTCTCCCCTTTCTGCTTGGACTCGTTCTCCTTTTCTGCTATTACAGATTTGAATTCAAGAAGGTTTTCTATGCGGCCTTCGGACTCCACGGTGTTCTGCTCCTCCAATGCCGGCAGGTAGCCGGTCTGAACAAGCAGGGTGTCGTAGATCTCGCTTACCGGGGTAACATCCGCTTCTGAAGACAGCGTTGCCAGCACGTCCGAAAGCTGCTTTACCGCCGCTGCGGACTTTTTGCTGAGCTCTGCCTGCACAGCGTTGCTTGCTATGGCGTCCGTAAGGCTCCAGTTATTGACCCTTGCGATCTGCTCCACAAGCTCCAGGGACTTATCTCCGAGGCCTCTTTTCGGCTCGTTGATTATCCTGCGCATGCTGACATCGTCCGCAGGGTTTTGGACAAGGCGCATGTAGCACATCATGTCCTTGATCTCTTTGCGGTCGTAGAAGCGCTGGCCGGAGAGCACCTGGTAAGGCACTCCTTTTGCCGCGAACATCTCCTCAAAGCGCCTGCTCTGCACGTTTGCCCTGTAGAGCACCGCAAAATCCGAGAACTTCAGCTCCGGGTCCTTGCGCTTAAGCTCGAAGATCTTAGCTGCAGTCCAGCGGGCTTCCTCGTGGTCGTCGTCCGCTCTGTAGTACTCTATCTTTTCACCTTGCTCGCCGTCCGTCCAGAGCTTTTTGTCCTTGCGGGCCTTGTTGCGGCTTATGACGCTGTGCGCCGCGTTTATTATATTTCCGGTGGAGCGGTAGTTCTGCTCCAGCTTTATTACCTTGGCGCCGGCAAAGTCCTTTTCAAACTCCATGATGTTGCGTATGTCCGCGCCGCGCCACTCGTATATGCACTGGTCGTCGTCCCCTACCACGCAGATATTGCGGTGCTTTGCAGCCAAAAGCTGCACCAGCCTGTACTGGAGCATGTTGGTGTCCTGATACTCGTCCACCATTATGTACTGGAACCTGTTTCTGTATTCCTCCAGGACCTCCGGGTGCCTTTCGAAAAGCTTTACGGTGTTTGCTATAAGGTCGTCAAAATCCATGCAGTTGTTGTGCAGCAGGGCTTTTTCGTATTCCAGGTAGATGGATGCCATGCCCTTGTAGGCAGCAGGCATATTAGCCACGCTGTCAGCGTATTTCTGAGCATCCACGCGCTTTTCCTTCTGCTCGGATATTACAGTAAGGCAGTAGTTGGGAGCGTAGCGCTTTTCGTCCATCTGCAGGTCTTTTACTATCCTCTTGATGAGCGCCTTCTGGTCCACAGGATCGTAGACGGTAAAGCTCTTGGTATAACCCAGCTTGTCTGCCTCAAAACGCAGTATCCTTAGGCAAGCCGAATGGAAGGTCTGTATCCACATTCCGGGCTTTGGGCCTACCAGCGCCTCCACCCTTTCCCTCATCTCCGCTGCCGCCTTGTTGGTAAAGGTAACGGCCAGTATAGCGTAGGGGCTGATGCCGCAGTCCTTTATCATGTAGGCTATGCGGTGGGTCATGGTTCCGGTCTTGCCGGATCCTGCGCCTGCAAGAATAAGAAGAGGCCCTTCTATAGTGGTAGCGGCCTCGTATTGCTGTGGGTTGAGTTTTGCCAGGTAGTCCTGCATTATTCCTATGGTCCTTCGTATATTTTTAATAAGCATCCGGCAGTAAAAGCTGCCGGCTGCCTAGACTATTATTTTACCATATCGGGGGCAGGAATGCATCAGGCTCTGCTCTTTTTTCTGACCCAAAACAAGCACGCTATAAGCCCGGCTGCGGACACGGCAGCCATGGCCAGATACAGCCCCATGTCGTTCTCGTCCCCTGTCTTTGGGGATTCCTTTTCCGGCTTGTAGTTGAGAAAGCTTACACTTGCAGCCTTGCCGTCTTCGCCCTCCTTTTCCGCAGAGAAAAAGTAAGTCGGCTCTCCTTCGTCCGAAAGAAGGACAGTTACCCTAAGCTTGTAGAAGGAGTCGTCGTAGATAACGTCGTCCTGGGCGTTGGGAGGCATCTGCCATACCGCCAGCTCGTAGTCGTCCAGCCTGTCCAGGGTAACTTTAAGAACGCCACGGCTCTTTGCGGGAAGCTTTATCCTGTCCACTGTCTTTCCGTCCATCTCCAGGACGTAAAGACCCTCCAGGCCTTCGTTTTCAACGGGTATAGCCACCTCTACAGAGGGCCCGTCCGCGTACGCCGCCGTCCCTGCAAGTATCAAGGCTATAAGCAATATCAGTAATTTCTTCATATTCTTCCTCCAAAGGACTTATATATCCGCAAACGACCAGTCTGCTAAGGTCTCCGCCAGCCGTGCAGGTAGTAAGAGCAATTATCTGCCGGCCCTGCGCGCTGCGGCTTGCTATTATGTCCGGCCGCCCTGCTATATAGCTCTCCACTTCCTGCAGGCTCTTGCTGCCGGGGCTGAATATGCAGGGCTCTCCTGCCATGCATTCAAAGACCGAAAACAGCTCCAGCCGGAATATCCGTCCGCCTGCCGCTACGCTGCCGAAAGCATGCTCCTGCAGGTAGCCTTCTTCCCTGTATTTATCAAGGCTTCCGAACATCCTGCCGGCAGACATGTGGTGGCCGTAGATGACGCTGTAATCGTCGGAAAGATCCGGGCTGCACGCGCTGTCCAAAAAGATGGAGCCCGCGCAGGAAAAGTCTCCGTAAGGGTCCTTGTTAAGGTACTCCGAATTGTCCCTGCCCTGCATCAGCGGATGGTCCACATTTGTACCATCTATGTATATCCAGCCTATCTGGCCTTTTGATATCTTCTTTGCGGTCTGGGCATTTCTTTCCGGTGCCTGCCGAAAACTCAGGAAGCTGCGTCCTGCAGCTCCCTGATATATATACAGCTCGTCCGCAAAGCAGTAGGCGCCAAGCAAGATCAGTGCTAAGCAGACAAGGCCGACAGCGGTATCGAATATGCTATTCGTCCAGCTCTTCCTCTTCATTGCGGCGCTTTCTGCCAAAGAGCACTATGCCAAGGCCTGCGATACCTAAAGCAGCAGCGCCGGCTCCCGGAGCCACTACAGAGATGAGACCTGTCGGTACCACGCCGTTTCTGGTATTGGTGAAGCCTGTTGCGATGTCCTTTGCATCTATGCTGCCTCTTACTGGATCGGAGTAGGCTTCTCCGCCCTTGCCAAGCTGCGCGCTTATGCCATCAGCAGAGATGTAATCCTCTTTATCCTCTGTAAGCACGTAGGATGCGCCCTTGGGAAGGCCCTTTAAGGTAACATACTGGCCGTCGCAGAGGAAGAACTCAGCGCTTGCTGCGCCGTTGGCATCTGTGGTGAGCTTTACGGGGTTGGTCTTGTTCCTGTTTGCATCAGCGGTAGCAGCGGTTGCCCCGGAAGCAGCCTCGGCAGAGCTGAGGTCCACATGATAAACAGTGTCCGGTGCGGCAGAGCCTATGGAAAGGCTGAACTTGAAGTACTTGTCCCTGGAGCCCTGGTTGCCAGTTACTTCCTTGCCGAATACCAGCTCCTGGGTGTCGTAGCGGTTAACGAATCCGGCAGACTTGTCCGCAAGAGCTGCGTGGGCGGTGCCTACATCCGCGGAACCGCCCTGGGCTCCTGCGGCAACAGCGTTAGCGGTCTCGTGGAAAGCGTAAGAATCCACCTTAAGGGTGCCATTGTCATCCACTACGTAGACGTCCAGTATCCTTACTTTTTCCTGAGCAGCTGCGCCTTTCTGGATATCGTACTCAACTGCCTGCTGCGCCGCGGAAGTCATGGTCACAACGTAGCGGTATATACCAGGCTCAGCAAAGGAAACACCGGAGAAGTCGAACTTTACTGCCTTCTGGGCGTACTGCTCGTCCGCAGCAAGGGTCAGCCCCTCTGCCGCTGCTGTGCCTGCGGCCTCGCCCTGAACAAAGGTTGCTTTTCCTATGGCCGGCGCGCCGACTCCTGCAAGTACAGCCATCTTTCCTGCGGAAGCCGCCGAGGGCTGTCCGGGAGCTATTGAATAATTGAACTCGATATCCGGTATGCATGCGTCTTTGTCTATGATCAGGAACTGCGTAAAACCATGCTCAGCATCGCCCTTTACGGGTGTATATGTTGCAGCGAAAGCCGGAACGGCTCCAAGTACCACTATCAGCGCGCAGATGATAGCTGCGGCTGCTCTTCTCATCTTTTTGTTCATGTTCTTTCCTTTCATTTTGGCTGCTGCCTTAAAAACCTCTTCTTCTTATAACAAATACCACTTTTGAAATGAGCTCTTTGCCCTTTACGGGGCCGAAGCTCCTGCTGTCGTTTCCTGCCGGTCTGTTGTCGTCCAGCAGGAAAAACTCGTCCTCTGCCAATGCCAGCGGGTACTTTTGCTCTGATCCTTCTGTCGGCTCCGTTCTGTAGAACTCGAAGTCTGCCGCTATCATGTTGTTTACCAGAAACTCCCCGTATTCGTTTATATCCACGCTGCATCCGGGCATAGCGGCAATTCTGGAGAGCCTGAGCCTTCCGCTCTGCGGGTCCTTGTAGGCTGCGATATCGCCAGTGCGGAAGGTGCACAGCCTTGCGGAGATGACCAGGTCCCCATCCCTGAGCGACGGATACATTTCGTTTCCTTTGCACAGGTCTATGCGGATAACGAAGGTGCAGAGCAGAAACACCGCAAACGCGGCAGCCGCTATCTTGATAGCCAGCCTGGTCTCAGCCTTCATACCTGCTGCGGCGCCTCCTTAAGACCGTTCCTGCGGCCAGGACCGTAATGCCAAGCGCTGCGCTTGCGCCTCCTGCCATAAGGCCCGTATCCACACCGGTAGTTACCACTGCGTTCCTGGTGTTTTCCACGATGAGCCCCATGTTGCCCTGCACGCTGCCCTCCAGCGGGCCGTCGCAGCTTACGGTGTAGCCGTCTTCTGCCGCGCCATTTTCGGTCAGCTTATAGGACGACCCGTACACGATACGGCTCAGCTGCATCTTTTCTCCGTGTTTCAGCTGGAAGGCAAAGGAACCGCCTGCAGGATCAAAGCTTCCGGACTGAGTGCTGCCGTCTGCAAGCTGCTTTTCGTAGCAGACCTCCACGCCTCTGTTGTCCCCAAGAGCCAGCTCAAAATCAAATACTTTTTCCCTGTTTCCCATGTTTCCGCTGACTATCTTGGAAATGCTGAGGCTGCAGGCTCTGCTGTCCGCAAAGTCAAGTGCAGCCGGGCCTTCGCCCGCCCCTGCATGAAGCACTGCGCTTACTGCCTCCATGCTGTCCGCAAAGTACCACTCGTTTGCCATGCCAGATGGCAGGCCGTCTCCGCTAAGCTCCCTTACGCTGTAGCTGCCGTACGGAAGGCCCCGGACTACAGCCCGGTATTCTCCGGAGGCTTCATCAAAAGCCGTAACTGCGGTGGCCGCCACCTCTCCGGGAGCTACCTCTCTGCCCCCGCAAACTACGGAAGCCGCGGAGCTGTTTACCACCTCGAAACGTATGCCCTCCAGAGCCTCTGCAGGATAGCCTTCCGGCACCCCAAAGCCCTGCTCTGCCGCATCCTTCTTGCGAATGATAAGGGTCTGAGCAAGCGCCTTGTCCTTAAGGGCCTGGTCTTCCGGCACCTGCAGCACTGTTCCGTCTGCATCGTCCTCCCTGGCAACAAGTGTGCAGCTCCAATCGCTCAGGGCATAGCCGGCAGGCGCAGCAGTCTCCTTCAGCTCGTAGCTGCCGTAAGGAAGCACAGCACCAAGAGAATAGCTGCCGTCTGCTGCGGTCACCATCTCCGCCACCTTCTGCCCGGGCTCGTACGCGGTGCCATCCACGGTAACAGCCGAGCGGGAAACGTTGTAGACGGATATGACCGCGCCGGAAAGCACCGCATCGCCGCTTGGCTCTGCGGCCTCTTTAGCGGCATCCAGCTTCCGCCCGCTTATGCCAAAGCGCTTTACGGCTTCCTTTGAAACTATGGCGCTCACAGCCTCCGGAGCGCCGCCATCCTCTGTGGGCTCCACACGTATAAGATGCGTGCTCTCATCCAGAAGATAGCCTTCCGGAGCGACGGCCTCCTTTATAACAAGGGTGCCGTAGGGCAGCACCACCTGCCCGCCCATCGTGTAGAGATCGTCCCCGCCTTTCTTGTGAGCCTCATCCATAAAGATGCGGCCTTCTGAGTCAGTTTCGAACTCCCAGCTCCTTGCCGGGCTGCCGGATGCTTCTGCGGCCTCCGCGCTGTCAAACAGACCGGCGTAGAAAGCGAAGCTGTATCGCGCGCCATGCAGCGCGGCGTTTCCCTGAGCGGCTCCGCTCTGGCTGTCCTCCTTGCGAAGGACCAGGCCCACCGGAGCCGCCTTAGGATCGTCCGTAACAGTAAACACTGTGTCTTCTCCGCCTACGGTAAACCTTTGCTCCTCCGCAAGCTTAAAGCCGAGCGGTGCCTTCAGCTCCTTTACCGTAACTTCCGAGCCGGCTGCGTAAAGCTTCTGCCCCGCAGCGCGCCCCTGGGCATCGGTGACCAAGGTCTCAGACACCTCGGCTCCGTCCAGCCCCACGCCGCTGATCAAAAACTCCGCACCATCAAGGCTGTAGAGCGCAGACGCAGAGATCTGCGGATCCGACGACACCTTCTGCACAGCTACCGGTACAGAAAAGTTGCCGGTAGTAAGCACAGCAGAAGCGTTCTTTTTCATGTTCCCGCTGTTTCCGAGAAAGCCCACGCACTTCTGCCACCTGCTGGGCTCCGTGCTGGAGGCCACTATGCCAAGGTTCGCATAATTCCTTGTATCCTCTGCCGTTACGGAAAGCGTAAAGCTTTTATCGTGGTTCCCGGCTCCAGGAACGCTTACCCGCAGCACATCCCCGTCGTTTCCGGTGTAGCCGCTGATGCTTCCGCCTGCGGCTTCTATCCCGGCCAGGCACTCCGCGTCTATGCTGTAGCCGCGGTTCATGTTTTTTAGCTTAACAGTAAACTCCCCTGCAAAATTGCTTCCGTCCCACGCAAGCTCCGCGCTCTGCGGCGTTACGCTTACGCTCTGTGGCAGCTCTATGCCAAGTATGGCCAGGTTGTACAGCTGCGAGTACCAGTCGTAGACCGCATCAGATCCGGACACGCCGGGCTTTGCCCTCATGCGGTTGACCGGGTCCGTTTCGCCCAGAAAAGAGTACCCGAACCCCTGAGTAAGAGGCGATTTTACGCTTACGCCTGTATACGCATGCATGGCGGCCGATGTTGCGTACCTTGCCTGGTCTTCGCTCATCCCGTCCGGTATGTAGTTCGGATAGCCCCAGCAGGCTATTATCATAAGGCCCTTAACGTACCTTTCCACGCTGAGCCCGTCCTGAAGCCTCCCCGCTGCGTTGTCCGCGTTGAGTATGTTTACCATGGCGTCCTGCCCTATGTACTCTGCCAGATCTCCGTCGGAAAAGTACTTTCCGCCCTCCAGGCAGTAGATGATAGGCCCGTCCGGTCCGCCCAGCCTGTACTCCTTCTGAACATAATCCACCCAGCTTCCGCCGCTGTAGCGCTGGAAATACACCGTCCTGTCTGTGTAGGTGTACCCGCTGGCAGCAAAAGCCCCGCACGGCAGAAGCATTAATATAAGCACTGCCAGAACAGCTGCTGAAGCGAACATCCATGCAGCAAGTGTAAGTAATAATTTTGTCTTCATCGTTCTTTAAAAAAGGAATAATTAGTGATTTCTTAGAAAACGACCAAAGAGACGTGTCCCGTTTTTCACAGGCACACGTCTCTATAAGTCCTATCGCATTGATCTTATCAGAACGCTTATTCTGCCCGTTCATCGAATGAACGTGGTGCTTCTTTAAGTCTTCTAATATAATCCTTTTGTAAACTATTGTTGTCCTTGAACTTATGACCGTTCAGACGGAGCGCGAAATCAGTAGCATTTGCCATTCTCTTAGCTCTCTTCTTCGCGTCTGCGGAAGCACCGGGAAGGACAACCTTAAACGCTCCATTAGTTGCTGCGTAGTACGCGGTTCCATCCTCAATCTCAAACATCTGATATTGAATTGTGCCTGAACTTACCTTAGCCTCAAATATCGGGAAGTTGAACACCCCATTCTCTAACTTACCAAAGGAATTTGGCAACTGCTCCTTCACTGTATCAAATCCATAGGCTGATACATATCGGCCAGCCGGACTTGCGATACTGATAGCACCATAACCTAAATCCATGCCTATCTCCTGTGGGAGAATGTAAACATAATTAGGATCCTCAGCATTGATTTCAATATTCTTGTCGCCACCGGATACTTGGAATGCGGCAGCTACAGGCCCATATGCATTCACTACACGA
>CADALS010000013.1 GCA_902788795.1 uncultured Eubacteriales bacterium
CGGTGTTCTTTCCCGTAAGGAACAGCGTGTATTTATTGCGCCTGACCATTTCAGCTGCGTTCACATCCCGCCCGTGGAAGCTGCAGAGCGCGGCATCCTGCCAGGGAAGCTTAACCGCCGCGAACATCGCGTTCACGGAGGAGATGCCGGGCAGCACCTCCACGCAGACGTCATTATCGCCTTCAAAAGCCTCGCAGAGCTTAAGAGACGCGCTGTAAAAGCCGGGATCTCCGGATACCAGCACGGCAAAGCTGCTCTCGTGGCTTTCTGTTACGGCTTTGTGTATTGGCTCCGAGGCGTACTCAGCAACCAGCTTCTTTCCGCTGCAGACGCTCTTGTATTCCTCCAGCAGCCTTGACGCGCCGAACACTGTGCTGCAGCCTGCCAGCGCCCTTACAGCGTCTGCCGTTATGCTGCCTGCGCCAAGTCCGGCGCCTATGATGTAGACTTTTTTCATCTTAGACCTCCTGCGGTCTGTATCAGATATCAGAGCTTTCCCGCCCTGAGCGTTTCTTTCCAGCAGCTGAGGCTCTCTCCACCCAGCTCTTTTGGCCTTTTGATCACGAACACCTTCATGCCGCAGCGCCTTGCAGCTTCAAGCTTTTCCGGGAATCCTCCGGCGCTTCCGGTGTCCTTTGTAAGAAGTATGTCCGCGCCGCAGGAGCGGAACATGGCCTCGTTGAGGTATGCGGAAAACGGCCCCTGCATGCATATTATGTGCTTAGCGGGAAAGCCGGCGTCCAGGCAGGTCTTAAGGCCGTCCACGGATGGCAACACCCTGAGCCATATGCGCTCCGCCGCGCCCTTTACCTTTGCAAGCTGCGCTGCTTCCTTGGTGCCAAGGGAGGAGAACACTGTGCCCTCTGTCTTGTCCAGGAAGGCTGCAAGCTCTTCAAGGCTGGCAAACTCAGTGCAGCCCTCGTGGCTCTCCTCTTCTCTAAGAACGCGGCCGAGCTTCGCGCCGCATTCCTTGCAGGCCGCGGCAATAGTCGCGCTTGCGTCCTTGGCGTAGGGGTGGGTGGCATCCAGGACCAGAGCAGGATCTTCAGCCTTTATAAGGGCCTTCATCCCCTCTTTGTCCAGACGGCCCATGCGTACCTTAAGAGATCCGCCGCCGTCTATCAGGGACTCCCCGTACTCCGTAGCAACGCAGGCTACAGTGCTTATTCCAAGCTCTTTTGCAAGCTCCGCAAGCTCTCTTCCTTCAGTTGTTCCCGCAAACAGGAGCAATCTAGCCAATGTGGTACCCCCTGGGCGTTACCATCTTGCCGTTTATAACTTTAGTGGAGCAGTTTCCTATAAACACCGTGGTGAACATATCCACAGGGGTGTCCCTGAGCTGAGCCAGGGTCATGACCTCCGCGCTCTCGCCTTCACGTCCTATGTTGTGGACAAGTCCGCAGACTGTCTTTCCGTCCTTGTGCCTGAGCATAATGTCGCAGGCCTTCTGCAGGTAGTCTGTGCGCTTGTGGCTGCCCGGGTTGTAGAGGGCTATGCACATGTCTGCCATAGCGCAGGCATCCAGCCTCTTTTCTATGAGCTCCCACGGAGTCAGCAGGTCCGAAAGGCTTATGACTGCAAAGTCGTGGCCGAGCGCAGCACCCAGCACAGCGCCTCCGGACAGAGCTGCTGTAACGCCCGGAATGACTGCAACTTCAACGTTTTTAAACTCCGGCGAAAGCTGCCAAACAAGGCCTGCCATGCCGTAGACGCTGCTGTCTCCGGAGCATACCAGGGCAACGTTTCTGCCTTCGGAAGCCATCTTCAGAGCCTCTCTGCAGCGTGCCTCCTCCTGGCGCATGCCGTTGTCGAAGAACTCCTTGCCCTCAAAGTGAGGCATCACCAGCTCCACGTACTTCTTGTATCCGACTATTATGTCCGCAGCCTTAAGAGCCTCGGCAGCCTCTATAGTAAGCCCCTCGTACTTTCCGGGGCCTATTCCCACTACTGTAAGTTTACCCATTATTAAGCCTCCCAGCTAAGTTTAGGCTCGCTGATCGCAAGCGCCATAGTTATGCCGTTTCCGGCTTCTTTCTTGTTTATGAGCCTTCCGCACGAGGCCAGCACCGCGGCCCTTTCGCAGACGTTGTCGACTCCGGTTATCTTCTTTACGAATTCCGAGCCAGTGTATTCCCCGGGCACCGCCATAAGCTCCCCTGCCGTGTAGGTCTTAAAGGGGAAGCCGTGCCTTCTGCAAAACTCCAGCAGAGCCGGCTCGTCCTTTTTGAGGTCTATGCTCGCGGCCTGGAACACCGCCATCTTGTGGCAGCCGCTCTTGGCAAGAACAGCGTCGAAGGCCGTTTCCAGCGCTTCCAGCTCTATGTTCCTGTGGCAGCCCACACCAAGGGTAACTATGCGGGGCACCAGACGCAGAGCGTGAGCATTACCTCTGGACCTGTGGGATACCAGTATGTCGTAGCCGGTGTCCGCGTACTCCAGGCAGTCCGGGATCTGGCCCTTTATGTCGTAAAGGCTCTTGACCTTGAGCTTTTCGCCCGCCAGAAGCCTGCTTGCCACCCACTTTATGCGGCCCGGGTTGGCCACCAGCATCCCCTGGCTCCTTGCCCAGTCGTCCGCCGCAAAGACTCCGTTGATGTCCGTAGCCGTTGTTACTACTGGGATGGCGCCTATGGCCCTGGATATCTTTACCGCCAGGTCGTTGGCACCGCCTATGTGGCCGGACAGCACCGGGTTAACGTAGGTGCCGAGCTCATCTATGACTATGACCGCAGGGTCTTCCGTCTTCTTCTTTACCCAGGGGGCTATGGCGCGCACAGCAATACCGCAGGCGCCTATGAATACCAGGGCGTCCGCGCTTTTCCAGGCGTTTTCTGTCCATGCGGAAAGTTTGCCTGCCGCGCAGCGTTCAAGCTCGCAGGAGGCTTCTTTCCCAAGCGCGCCATCCTTTATTTTTGACGAAAGCTCCGCCCCAAGCTGCATGCCGCGGTCGGAGAAGGCTATAGCCTTTATCATCATTTGCTTGCCTTTCTGAATTCAGTGGAGAAGTCCGGAGCGTAGAGCCTGGAGAGCTCGTAATCGTTTCCGAGGCAGTCACCTATCACCATCAGCGCGGTCTTGGTGATGTTGTTTTCCGCAGCTGTCTGAGCAAGGGTGCCTACTGTGCAGCGGCAGACCTTCTCGTCCGGCCAGGTTGCCTTGTAGACTACTGCTGCCGGGGTATCAGCGCTGTAGCCGCCCGCTATCAGCTCTTCCGAAAGCTCCTTAAGAAGCCCTGTGGACAGGAACACTACCATTGTCGCGTGGTGAGCGGCAAAGCTTCTGATGCTCTCGCGCTCCAGTACCGGAGTGCGCCCTGCCATGCGGGTGATTATAACTGACTGGGACACGTTAGGAAGCGTGTACTCTGTCTTAAGAGCCGCCGCAGCCCCGCAAAAACTGGAAACTCCGGGGCAGACATCGTACTCTATGCCCTGGGGAGCAAGCCTGTCCATCTGCTCTCTGATAGCGCCGTAGACGCTTGGGTCTCCTGTGTGCAGGCGGACCGTTGTCTTTCCTGCCTTTTCGGCCTTTTCTATCTCAGCTATGACCTCGTCAAGGGTCATTGTGGCGCTGTTGAATATCTCGCAGCCGGGCTTGGCGTAGTCCAAAAGCGCCGGGTTTACAAGTGATCCGGCGTAGATGATCACATCTGCCTCCTCCAGCAGCCTCTTACCTCTTACAGTGATGAGATCCGGGGCACCGCTGCCCGCTCCTACAAAATGTACCATTTATTACTCCTTTCGTTATAGGGGACGGTTCTCTTTCATCTTTTAGGAAAGATTCCCAAAAGATGAAAGAGAACCGTCCCCTAAATCATTTCCACAGTTTCATGAGCTCGTCCGCGCCGGGGCTCTTGCAGAGCACTCCGCCCAGATCAGCCCTGTTGGTAAAGCAGATATACTCTATCTGCACGTCATCCGGGACCTTGCGCAGAAGCGTGGCCTCTATGCGCCTCCCCAGTATTTCCATAGTTTGTTCCTTGAGCCCTGCCTTTATGAGCACGTCCAGTGCGGCGTCCGTTGTGGCGCAGGGCAGTATCTCTTTAAGCACTTCCAGGCCTGCTCCGGCTTCCAGGGCGCAGGCTATAAGCGTCTCCATGCGGCCGTCGCCGCCGGATGAATGGGTGAAGGTCTGGCCTATCCCAAGCTTTACCATCTTGCCTATGTGGCCCACCATGAATATCCTCTTAAAGCCAAGCTCCACGGCGGAATTTATCGCGTCCCCTATAAAGTTGGACATCGCGACGCATTCGGAAACATCCAGCTCCAGAACATCTTTCGCAAAGTCCCTGCCGTAGTTGCCCGGCACCAGGAAGATATCTGTCCTGCCCTTTGCGGCAAGCTGGCGTATCTCCACCTTGGTGGTGTCTACCAGGGCCTGGTTGCTCATGGGCTCCACTATGCCGGTGGTGCCTATAACGGAGATGCCGCCCACTATGCCAAGCCTTGGGTTGAAGGTCCTTTTGGCCAGCTTTTCGCCCTCCGGTATGCTTATCTCCACCTTAAGAGCTCCGCTGTAGCCGTACTTTGCGCAGACCTCCGTAAGGGCCTGCTTTATCATGCGGCGCGGCGTGGAATTTATGGCGGCCCTGCCTACCGGCTGGTCCAGCCCCGGCTTGGTGACCCGTCCTACGCCCTGCCCGCCGTCTATTTCTATAAGGCTTTCCGGCTCCGGGTCCTTTAGGTCTTCCGGCTTGCAGAGGCTGACCTTTGCGTACACCAGCGTTCCGTTGGTGACATCGGGGTCGTCCCCCGAGTCTTTCCTTACCGCGCAGCTGACAGAAGTGCTAACTGACCGGTTCGGATATAGGGGACGGTTCTCTTTCATCTTTTGGCAATTATTGCTAAAAGATGAAAGAGAACCGTCCCCCATATCCAGGATGGAGAGGCGGAGGATCTCGCCGGCCGGCGTGGGCAGTTCTACGCTGTCCACAGCAGTCCCTGAGAGCAGCATTATTGCGGCAGCTTTGGCGGCCCCTGCGGCGCAGGATCCTGTGGTGTAGCCGCATCTCATTATTTTTCCGTTTACGTATCTTGTCAGTTCCATATAAAAACTCCGGCATTGCTTTGCCGGAGTTATTTGCACGCTAAAAAAGCACTTTGCCTTCCCGGTGTCCGCAGGAAGGATCAAATACCCGGCACCCGACTATCACGGCAACGCACTTGCGAGGGAATTTCACCCTGCTTCCCCGTTAGATTTTCTAAATCTGATTATAAGCTTCTGATAATAAAAAATCAAACATTATAAAGCTCAAATAATCTCTGTTTTGCACAAAAAATGGCGCGGATCTTTAAACAAAAGGAACAGCCCGCCGCCGCGGTGAAGGGGCCGAGGACATGCGGGCGCAATGAGTCTGCAGTTAGGATATCACATATAAATATGCAAAAGAAGCCCTGCAGGGGGATCATATTTTGAAGTTTTTTAATTTGCTACATAAAGCTGCCTGTAGGGATTCGCGCTGTTTGGAGTGACGACAGTAAACTCCGCTGCAGCCAGCTCTTTATAGTCCTGTCCGAACAGCTTGCAAAAACGCTTAAGGTATGGATCTATCTCGGCCATATCATCCGCCTCTGCTCTGCGCACTCTTGCCTGGTCCGGAAAGAGCAGCCCTTTGCAGTCTGAGCGCAGAAACAGCTTTCCGCCGTGCATCCCTGTACACGGGAAATTGCTCACTATAGGCCTGCAGTCCGTGTGCAGCCCTAGCACAATGATCACACCTCCGGCCTGATACTCCCCAAGAAAAGACCCTGCCCTGCCCCCGATCACGATAACAGGAACATGTTCCTTGTACTCCTTCATATGGATCCCGGCGCGGTACCCGGCGTTACCCTGCACGTATATCGCTCCGCCGCGCATCGCATATCCGGCTGTATCGCCAATATTGCCGTGCACAGCTATCTCACCCGAGTTCATAGTATCGCCGGCAGCATCCTGAGCATTGCCGAAGACCTCTATCCTTCCGCCGTTCAGGTAGGCTCCAAGCGCATTGCCGGGGACGCCCTCGATCAGAAGCGATCTGCCACCCTGACCGGCACCTATAAAACGCTGCCCCAGGCAGCCCTTGATCTTAAGATCGCCATCCGATCCTCTGATCATCTCGTTCAGTTCTATAAAATCCAGATCTGCCGCATCTATAGTCTTCATCACACAAGGCCTCCAAGCTTTTCTTTTCTGTATTCTGTCCCGAACAAAAGCAGCGAAGGATATTCCGCAAGCTGCCTCATATCTATGCCCTCCAAAGGCACCCTGTTCCTGATAAGTGATGTGTATATACCCGCGCGGGAAACATCGCCTGTCATAATAAAACCGCAAAGCCTCCCGTCTTTTGCAAAAAACTTCCGGCAGCCGCTGCCTGAGACCTCCGAATAAATGCAGTCCCCCGTGATCCCCGCCGACATTATGTGCATGCCGAACAGCCCTATGGAGTTCATCCTCATGCTTTTATCAAAGACATCCGAAGCACCGGCCATGTTGCGCCCCGCGGTAAACCCCTGCATGGCGGCGTTTGGAAGTATAGCAAGAACGCCGCTTTCCCCGCTGACAGCATCTATACTCTGCACGCAGTCCCCTGCCGCCCAAACGCTGTCCAGTGAGGTTTTCATGCCGCTGTCAGTTATGATCCCTTTCCCCACACTACCGCCGGCACCGGCAATAAGCTCGGTATTCGCGCGCACGCCTATAGCAATGACAAGCACGTCGAAAGCAATGTCCCTGCCGCTTTTCATATGAGCCACGCCATCTTCAAAGCTCTCGGCAGTGTCCGAAAGCCGCAGATCAATGCCGCTGCGCCTAAGCTGCTCTGCCACTATCGCGGAGGCGTCTTCGTCCAGGCTCGCGGCCATAACTATTGGGGCCAGATCGCATACTGTTATCTTTGCAGCCCTGCCGGAAAGTCCCTCTGCGCACTTGAGCCCTATAAAGCCTGCACCTATTATCAGGACTCTGCTGCAGGCATCCACTGCGCTTTCAAGTCGCAAAGCATCATTAAGATCTATAAAACTGAAGCACTTAGAGACCTTATCCAGCCCTTTGAACGCAGGCAACAAAGGCCTCGAACCTGTGCAGACGCACAGAGCATCGTACGGCAGTATCTCGCTGCCTTCTGTCAGCACCTGCTTTTCCTTTGGCATCAGTTTTTCAGCCTTTTTCCCAGCTATGACCCTTACATTGTTATCCTCAAAAAAGCTCTCCGGTCTGTAAGCCATGCGCTTTAAGTCCGTCCTGCCCTACAGATAATAGGATATGAGCGGCCTTCCGTAGTTGAAAACCGGCTCGTCCGTCACCATGGTGATAAAGCCGTCCTTATCCAGGCTTCTTATGCCCTCTATGCAGTTCATGGCGCTGACCCCTCCGCCTATGATCACGTACCTTTTCATAAGCTCACCTCCGGTCCTCATAAACAATAGCCTTGTTCGGGCACCCAAGCGCGCAGGCAGGCTCCCCCGAAGCATTTCCAAGGCAGAGCTCGCACTTTAGCGCTGCTCCGTTCGGTCCCGGCGCCACAGCGCCGTAGGGGCAGACCAGCACGCAGGTAAGGCATCCGACGCACTTGCTCTTATCTATGCATATCACGCCATTTTCCGAATGCAAAGCCCCGGAGATACAGCTCCTTAAGCAGACGGGATCCTTACAGTGCCTGCAGGACACCGCGTAGCTGATGCCGCCGCCCTCCTCAACGTGTATCCGGCTGACCACAGGCTTTCCCAAAAGAGCCTTCACCATGCTGCGCTGGCCGGAGTTTGCGAAAGCGCAGTTGTATTCGCAAAGATGGCAGCCCAGACACCACTCCTCGTTCACATAAACTCTTTTCATATCATTCACCCGCATGTTTGATGCCAAGTATCTCAAGCTCCTTCTCCGTAAGACCCACGCCGCGCAGCATCAGCCTGTTCCCGCGCAGGGCCTCTATCGAGTTGATGCCCATGCCGCCCATCAGTTCCTTTATCTCATGTTTCCATGCGGTAAGCAGGTTCACGAGCCTCTCAGTGCCGATATCAGGATTGAGCCTTTTTACAAGGTCCGGACGCTGAGTTGCTATGCCCCAGTTGCACTTTCCGCTCTGGCAGGTCCTGCAAAGATGGCAGCCAAGCGCAAGGACAGCAGCTGTTGCTATATAGCAGGCGTCCGCTCCGAGCGCCACAGCCTTTATGACATCCGCTGAGGACCTTATAGAACCCCCTGCAACAATGGAAACGCTGTTTCTTATCCCTTCGTCCCTCAGACGCTGGTCCACCGCCGCAAGCGCAAGCTCAACAGGTATTCCGACATTGTCCCTTATCCTTGTAGGCGCGGCTCCCGTGCCGCCCCTGAAGCCGTCTATCGCGATTATATCCGCGCCGCTCCTTGCAATGCCGCTGGCGATAGCAGCTATGTTGTGCACAGCCGCGACCTTTACGATCACAGGCTTTTTGTAATCAGTCGCCTCTTTTAAAGACCATACCAGCTGCCGCAGATCCTCTATCGAGTAGATATCATGGTGAGGCGCGGGCGATATAGCATCGCTGCCTTCTGGTATCATCCTTGTTCTGGACACATCAGGCCCGACCTTGGCCCCAGGGAGGTGGCCGCCTATTCCGGGCTTTGCACCCTGCCCCATTTTTATCTCTATTGCAGCACCTGCCTCAAGATACTTTTCGTGCACCCCGAACCTTCCGGAGGCTACCTGTACGATCGTGTTCGGACCATACTTGTAAAAGTCCTCGTGCAGGCCGCCTTCTCCGGTATTGTAAAAGGTCCCAAGCTCTGCAGAAGCCCTTGCAAGGCTGGCATGCGCGTTATAGCTGATGGACCCGTAGCTCATGGCTGAAAACATTACAGGAAGCTCCAGCTCCAGGCTGGGCGGAAGCTCTGTTTTTAAGCTTCCGTCCGCATTCCTTGATATCTGTCCCGGCTTTTTTCCAAGGCTCACGCGGGTCTCCATAGGTTCTCTTAAAGGGTCTATAGAAGGATTGGTCACCTGAGATGCGTTGATCAGTATGCGGTCCCAGTAGACAGGAAAAGGCTTTGGATTGCCCATTGAAGAAAGCAGCACGCCTCCGCTTTGCGCCTGCTTATAGACTTCTTTTATAGTCTGCTGGTCCCAGTTGGCGTTTTCCCTGAGCGCGCAGTCCGATCTTACTATCTTGAGCGCCCTTACAGGACACAGGGATACACACCTCTGGCAGTCCACGCACTTGCTCTCGTCGCTTATCATCATGTCCAGATCCGGATCGTAGATGTGGACCTCGTTGGCGCACTGCCTCTCGCAGACCCTGCACTTTATGCAGCGCTCTTTATTTCTTACTACCTCGAACTCCGGGTAGAAATAGTTGATACCCATCAGTATTTACCCTCCGCTGCTCTAACGATAAAAGCCTCTCCTCCTGCCGGAGAATACACATTCTCTGCGTCCGGCTCCATTGCTCTTATCGCAGCTTCCTCGCTTGCTATGAAGACAAGGTCATCCTTTTCCGCAGTAACCATGCTCCTTAGCTTAAGCCTGTCGTTAAGAGCCATAAGGCCGCCCTCAAACCCAAGGACTATGGAAAATGGGCCTGTTACAAGAAGGCTTGGGAAAACCGTTCTGAGATATTTCAGCTCGGCTTTTCTTTTTGGATCCTGCCTTTCTATGGTGCTCCAGAAAGGTGCGGCTATCACAGAGGCAGTCTCCTGCAAAGTAAGCCCCTGCTTTCGCAAAAGGTAGTCGGCAATGTAGGTAATGACCTCCGTATCGGTCTGCAAAGTGCATTTATAGCCAAACATCTCTATAAATCTTCTGTTTGCGTCATAGGATGAGATCTCACCGTTATGTACTACGCTGAGCCCAAGCAGCGCAAACGGATGCGCGCCGCCCCACCAGCCTGGGGTATTGGTCGGATATCTCCCGTGCGCGGTCCAGCAGTAGCCCTCATACTCGTCCAGCCTGTAAAAGACGCCCACATCCTCCGGATAGCCCACAGCCTTGAAAACGCCCATGTTCTTTCCGCTCGAGAAAACGTATGAGCCTTTAAGCTCCGTATTGATCCGCATAACTATCCTTGCTATATATTCATTCTCATCCAGCTGCATGCTGGCAAGAACAGAACGCAGAGGCGTAACGAAATACCGCCATATCAGCGGTTCATCGGTTATCTGAGGTATAGTCCTTGTGGGGATCACCTCCGCTTTTACCACCTCGAGCTTGCTCTTCAGCCAGGCTTCGCACTCGTGCCGGCAGGCTTTGTCGTCGAAAAAGATGTGCAGGGCAAACAGGTCCTTGTACTGCGGATATATCCCGTACGCCGCAAAACCTCCTCCAAGCCCGTTGGAACGCTCGTGCATGGGCTTCATGCTTTCTATGATCTTTTCGCCGCTCATCCTCCGGCCTTCTTTAGATATTACTGCCGAGATAGCGCAGCCGGACGGTATCCTTACCTGTCCTTCCGATGATTTGCCGTATCTGTCCATATTTTTCTCCACGCCCTGCCCCGGAGAACGATTGGGGCAGGGACTTAAATAAAAACAGAGCAAGGCGCTAAGGTTTCCCTTTGAGCGTCCTTGCTCTTAAGCGAGATGTTACGCTTCAGAATGTGATTTGTCAAGCACAAATAACAAAAATTCATTTTAGTTGTGCTTTAGTCACAAATTTTTATGACATTTTTTTACAAAACCCCTTGACAGCAAAAAAAACAAAGCGTATAATCTGCGGCATTAAGAGACAACGACGTCTCGGAGGCTTAAACCTCCGCGTCCTTGTCTCTTTTTCTTTTCCGGCCGGATCAGAACAACTTCGTTAATACAGGAGGATAAGACGATGACTAATGTTAACGAAATCTTTGCAAGCAAGGTGTTTGATGACAAAGTAATGAGGGCTAGATTACCTGAAAAAATATATAACTCTCTGAGGCAGACCATAGATCAAGGACAAGCCCTTGGCGCAGACATTGCAGACCAGGTAGCTAAGGCCATGTGCCAATGGGCAGTCGAAAACGGCGCGACCCATTTCACTCACTGGTTCCAGCCGCTTACAGGTATCACCGCTGAAAAGCATGACAGCTTCATAAACCCGGCTCCGGACGGAAGGATAATAATGGAGTTCTCCGGAAAGGAGCTTATAAAAGGAGAGCCGGACGCTTCGAGCTTCCCTTCCGGAGGCCTCAGGGCAACATTCGAGGCCAGAGGATACACTGCATGGGATCCCAGCAGCTACGCGTTCATCAAGGACAATACGCTCTGCATACCCACAGCTTTCTGCTCCTACGGCGGCGAAGCGCTGGATAAAAAGACGCCGCTGCTGCGCTCAATGGATGCACTGAGCAAGCAAGCCCTCCGCATACTGAGGCTTTTCGGAAACACCGAGGTCAAAAGAGTCATAACCAATGTAGGACCAGAGCAGGAATACTTCCTTGTAGACCGCGAGATGTACCTTAAGAGAAGAGATCTTATCTACACAGGACGCACGCTGTTCGGAGCCAAACCTCCCAAGGGCCAGGAACTGGATGACCACTACTTCGGAGCGATAAAGCCCAGAGTCCAGGCCTTTATGGAAGACCTCAACGAAGAGCTCTGGAAACTTGGAATACTGGCTAAAACGGAGCATAACGAAGTCGCGCCTGCACAGCACGAGCTTGCTCCTATATACTCGACCACCAATGTCGCGACTGACCACAACCAGCTGACCATGGAGATAATGAAGAAGGTCGCAAGAAAGCACGGACTTGTATGCCTGCTCCACGAAAAGCCGTTTGCCGGAGTCAACGGATCCGGCAAACACAACAACTGGTCCATGTCCACAGACACCGGCAGCAATCTTCTCTCTCCGGGAGACACTCCCTTTGAGAACGCTCAGTTCCTGCTCTTCCTTGTGGCTGTTATCAAAGCCGTCGATGACTATCAGGATCTTTTAAGGCTTGCTGTAGCTACCGCGGGCAATGACCACAGGCTTGGAGCGAACGAAGCCCCGCCGGCTGTCGTATCCATCTTCCTTGGAGACGAGCTGCAGACCGTGCTGGACGCTATAGAAACAGACAGCCCCTACGCAGGAAAGGAAAAGACACGCATAAAGCTTGGCGTGGACATACTGCCCCGCTTTGCGCGCGATACCACGGACCGCAACAGGACTTCCCCGTTCGCGTTTACAGGCAACAAGTTCGAGTTCCGCATGGTGGGATCGTCGGACTCTATCGCATGCACGAATATCATGATAAACAGCGCCGTGGCAGAGTCCTTAAAGCAGTTCGCTGACAGGCTTGAAGGCGCAGAAGACTTCAGCACCCAGCTCCACGAGCTTATAAAAGAAACGATAATCGCTCACAAGCGCATCATATTCAACGGCAACGGATATGACGACGCCTGGATAGAGCAGGCCACAAAAGAAAGAGGCCTCCTCAACCTTAAAACAACAGCGGACGCTCTTCCAAGGCTTCTTGAAAAGAAGAACATGGACATGCTTATTGCTCAGGGAGTATTCACAGAGGCTGAGCTTCGCTCAAGGTACGAGATACAGCTTGAGAACTACGTAAGAACAGTACGGATAGAGGCTATGACTATGCTCGAGATGGCCCGCAGAGAAATACTGCCTGCAGTCATGGGCTATGCATCCAGCCTGGCCGAGGGCCTTTACAGAAAGAAAGCAGCAGGTCCTGCTGTAACCTGCAAGGCGGATGTCAAGCTGATCGATAAGCTTTCTGATCTTGCTGACGGCATAGACAGCGCGGAAGACATACTCGAAAGTGCTGTCGCAGCTCTCGATATGATCAGCGATATCACTGCAGCCTCCGAAAATGTGCGTGACAGGCTGATCCCAGCCATGCAGAGCTTAAGGGAGCTCTGCGATCAGGCTGAGACACTTACTGCCAGGAGCTTCTGGCCCTTCCCGACTTACGGAGACTTATTGTTTGGAGTTTGAATGATGGGCTGCTTTCACGCGGCCCGAAAGGATAAATAAAATGACTGTAGAATTTTGGTTTTTGATCGGCGCTGCATTGGTATTCTGGATGCAGGCTGGGTTCGCGATGGTAGAGACCGGCTTTACAAGAGCAAAAAACGCCGGAAACATCATCATGAAGAACCTGATGGACTTTTGTATAGGAACCGTTGTGTTCTCTCTTCTCGGTTATACCCTCATCATTGGACGTCCTAACCTGGACCTGTTCCTGCACTTCAAGGAGTTTATAAGCTCCCCTGCCGAAGGGTTCACCGGATCTTCCTACTTTGTATTCAATCTTGTATTCTGCGCCACTACGGCCACTATAGTTTCAGGAGCTATGGCCGAACGCACTAAATTTTCCGCCTACTGCATTTACTCAGGAGTTATCTCCCTTGTCGTATATCCTATCGAGGCCCACTGGATCTGGGGCGGAGGCTGGCTTGCGCAGCTGGGCTTCCACGATTACGCAGGATCCTGCGCTATCCATATGGTGGGCGGCATAGCCGCGCTCGTAGGTGCGATCATACTCGGGCCGCGCATCGGAAAATATGTAAAGGACAAAGACGGCAAGGTGATCAAGGTCAACGCTATCCCGGGACATTCCATCCCGCTCGGAGCGCTGGGAGTGTTCATCCTGTGGCTTGGCTGGTATGGCTTCAACGGAGCCGCTGCCACCACGCCTTCCGAGCTGTCCTCGATCTTTCTGACCACCACGATCGCTCCGTCAGTTGCAACATGCACTACGATGATCTACACATGGATCAAAAACGGCAAGCCGGATGTGTCTATGTGCCTCAACGCTTCCCTGGCAGGCCTTGTAGGGATCACAGCCGGATGCGACGCACTCAACGCTGTGGGCGCAGGCATAGTCGGCATAGTTTCAGGCATACTCATAGTTGTTGTCGTCGAAGTTCTTGACCTTAAGCTTCACATCGATGATCCGGTCGGAGCCGTAGGCGTACACATGGCGAACGGCGTATGGGGAACTATCGCAGTAGGCCTTCTGGCAGATCCCGACGCGCCTGCCGGACTTTCCGGACTGCTTTACACAGGAAGCTTCAGGCAGCTTGGGCTGCAGTGCCTTGCAGTTGTTGCTGTAGGGCTCTACACTACTGTATTCCTCTGGATAACATTCATCGTCATCAAAAAGACTAACGGACTCAGGGCAGAGCCGGCTGATGAGCTTGCAGGTCTGGATATCAGCGAGCACGGGCTTCCGAGCGCTTACGCGGACTTCGCCCCCGCAGTGGACAAATACGCTGATTTCGGCGGAACAGATCAGATAGTGGCGGTCACAGGCACCACGCCTGCCGCTGAGGCTATACCTGTAAAGCATGAGGCTTCCTTCAGCAGCGACGGACACAAATTCACCAAAGTGGAGATCATATTCAAAGAGGAAAAACTGTATGCTCTTAAGGATGCCATGAACAAACTCGGCATCACCGGAATGACAGTATCCCACGTTATGGGCTACGGCATGCAGAAAGGACATACTGAATACTACAGAGGTGTCAAGGTCGAGACCGATCTTCGTCCGAAGGTACAGGTGGATATAGTTGTAAGCGCGATACCCGTAAGAGACGTTATAGAAACTGCCAAGAAGGTGCTCTACACCGGTCATATAGGAGACGGAAAGATCTTCGTATACGATGTCGAGAATGTTGTAAAGGTGCGCACCGGAGAGGAAGGCTACGATGCCCTTCAGGATGTGGAATAAAACGATACACGAAGAATGCGGAGTCTTTGGGATGTACTCGAAGACTCCGCAGGACCTTGCGGCGCTTACCTACTACGGACTTTACGCCTTGCAGCACAGAGGCCAGGAAAGCGCCGGGATGGTCATAGGAGACTGCGGAGTCTTAAGCTCCTGCAAGGACACAGGCCTTGTCAGCGAGGCTTTTTCCAAGGAAAAGCTTGCAGCTCTTGGAAAAGGCAATATTGCCGTAGGCCACGTACGCTATGCGACAACAGGACATGACAGCAGGCGCAACATACAGCCTCTTCTTATAAACCACAGGAAGGGACGCATGGCGCTTGCACACAACGGAAACCTCACGAATTCTTATGAGCTGAGGACCGCGCTGGAGGAAAAGGGGTCCATTTTCCACACCACTACGGATTCCGAGGTGATCGCCTACGTGATCGTCCAGGAGCGGCTCAAAAAAGGGAGCATAGAAGAAGCTGTTGCTTCTGCCATGGATATACTCGAGGGAGCCTACTCATTGGTGCTGGCCTCCCCTTCCAAGCTCATAGCCGCAAGAGACCCTCATGGTTTCAGGCCGCTTTGCATGGGTCAAAGACCTGACGGAACGATAGTTTTTGCCTCGGAGACCTGCGCTCTGGACGCTGTCGGGGCACAGTTCCTAAGAGACATAGCCCCAGGCGAGGTCGTGACAGTAAGCGAGAGCGGCCTGCGCTCAGACAGCTCGCACTGCAGTACGGCCTGCCGCTCGCTGTGCGTGTTCGAATACATCTACTTTGCCAGGCCGGATTCTGTTGTAGACGGGCAAAGCGTATGCCTCGCTAGGCAGCGCGCGGGAATGTTCCTTGCCCAAGAACATAAGCTGGATGCTGATATCGTCATAGGGGTCCCTGATTCCGGGCTTGACGCGGCAATTGGCTATTCAGCCGCGTCCGGGATCCCCTACGCTATTGGCTTTACCAAGAATAAATACATAGGCAGGACCTTTATATCACCCACCCAGGATGAGCGGGAGTCCGGGGTGAATATAAAACTGAATCCTATAAAGCCTGTAGTAGCAGGTAAACGCGTAGTGATGGTGGACGATTCGATAGTAAGAGGGACCACCTGCAGGCGTACCATACAGATGCTCAAGGACGCGGGCGCAAAAGAAGTACACATGCTGGTGAGTGCCCCGCCCTTCATAGCTCCATGTTACTACGGAACAGACATCGACAGCGCTGAAGGCCTGATCGCAAACCATCACACCACCTGCGAGATCGCAGCCATTATAGGCGCTGATTCTCTCGGGTACCTTTCTTTGGAGCATGCTATGCAGCTCGCCGGCAGAAACGCGAGCCTCTGCACTTCCTGTTTTTCCGGAAAGTATCCCACAGCTGTGCCCTCGCACACTGAAAAAGACCGCTTCGAACAGAAGATCACGAAAGGATAAAAAATGTGCTCGATAATGGGTGTCACCGAAAAGATCGATGACTTGCTGTTCAGTCAGCACTTTGAAAAGACTATATCAAGAGGCCCGGACATGAGCCGCATGGAAGACGCCGGCAAAGGAACGCTGGCCTTCCACAGGCTTGCCATTATGGGGCTTTCCGAAGATGGCATGCAGCCATTTGAGCGGGACGGCTACATGTGCGTCTGCAACGGCGAGCTTTATGGATTCAGGGCTGTAAAAGCCTCGCTTGAAGAAGAAGGCTTCATCTTCCGCAGCGATTCCGACTGCGAGATAATACTTCCGCTCTACATGAAGTACGGCTGCGATATGTTTGCGATGCTCGACGCGGAGTTCGCAATGATTATCTACGATCCAAAAACTGACGGATTCATCGCGGCAAGAGACCCGATCGGTATAAGGCCGCTCTACTACGGTCTTCTCGCTGGCGGAAACATAGTGTTCGCCAGCGAGGCCAGGAACCTTACTGGTCTTTGCGAAAAGATCATGCCTTTCCCTCCGGGGCACTACTACAAAGACGGAAGCTTCATCCGCTACGCCGCTCCTTCTGATGTCGCTGCGGACAGGAACGGAAAGCCCTGTTACATCAGCGGCAACCTGGATGATATATGCAGCGGAATCAGAGAAAGACTGATACGCGGCGTTGAAAAAAGGCTGGATGCTGACGCTCCGCTTGGTTTCCTGCTGTCCGGTGGGCTGGATTCAAGCCTGGTCTGCGCCATCTCAGCAAAGATACTTGGGAAAAAGATACGGACCTTTGCTATAGGAATGGATACAGACCCGATAGACCTTAAATACGCCAAAAGCGCCGCTGACTATATAGGAGCGGATCACACAGAAGTGATCATGGACAAGGAACAGGTGCTTGCAAATATAGAGACTGTGGTCGCGCTTCTTGGCACCTGGGATATAACTACGATAAGAGCCAGCATGGGCATGTACCTTTGCTGCAAATACATACACGAAAACACCGATGTGCGTGTCCTTCTGACCGGCGAGATAAGCGATGAGCTTTTCGGCTACAAATATACTGACTACGCGCCGTCAGCGGAAGCCTTCCAAAAGGAAGCTCAAAAACGCATAGACGAGCTGCACATGTACGATGTGCTGCGCGCGGACCGCTGCATCTCAGTCAATTCTTTAGAGGCGAGAGTCCCCTTCGGAGACCTGGACTTTGTAAAATACGTCATGGCTATAGATCCAGCACTTAAGATCAACAGCTACAATATGGGAAAATACCTTCTGCGCAGAGCCTTCGAGAAAGACAACATACTCCCCTTCGATATCCTATGGAGGCAGAAGGCGGCATTTTCCGATGCTGTAGGGCACTCCATGGTAGATGATATAAAAGAATACGCAGAGAAACTGTACACAGACAGCGAATTTGACCTGCTGTCGGCAAAGTACGACTACTGCAGGCCGTTTACAAAGGAGAGCCTTCTGTACAGGGAACTTTTTGAAAAGCACTATCCTGGCCAGGCAGAAATGATAAAGGATTTCTGGATGCCGAACAAGGCCTGGAAAGGATGCAATGTAAGCGACCCGTCTGCCAGAGTGCTCTCAAACTACGGCAGCAGCGGAATGTAAAAGGAGATCATTATGCACTTCACAAAAATGCACGGACTGGGAAACGACTACCTCTACATATTCGGAGATGCGCCTGTTAACGTAAGTAAATTATCCGTAAAGCTTTCCGACAGGCATTTTGGAGCCGGAAGCGACGGCCTGATATTCATATCAGCATCGGATACAGCAGACTTTAAAATGCGTATATTCAACGCAGACGGCAGCGAAGCCAGAATGTGCGGCAACGGAATACGATGCGTAGGAAAATACGTTTACGAAAAAGGCTATACAGATAAAACTGATCTGACCATAGAGACCCTTTCCGGCATCAAGACCCTGCAGCTCCACACCGAAAACGGAAAAGTAAGAAGAGTTACCGTGGACATGGGCAAGACGGATGTCGGTGAAGATAAGGAATTGTATCTTGTATCCGGAAAAATGACTGTGACCCCTGTTTCAGTAGGAAATCCCCACGCTGTGATCTTTACCTGTAACGCTGAGGAAATAGCCCTTGACACACTTGGACCGGCAGTTGAGAACTGCGCAGCCTTCCCTGGCGGTGTAAACGCGGAATTCATACAGGTCACAGGTCCGCAGTCGCTAAGGATGAGAGTATGGGAACGCGGAAGCGGTATAACTATGGCCTGCGGTACAGGAGCCTGCGCAAGCGCGGCAGCCGCAGTCAAAAAGGGGTATTGCAGACCGGATGTTCCTATATCTGTTCAATTGGACGGGGGCATTTTGCAGATATGCGTAGGTCCAGACTATAACGTAACTATGACCGGGCCCGCTGAGATCGTTTATGAAGGAGAGACTGCGATATGCTGAGACCTAATATGAACTACGCGCAGCTGAAGGATTCCTACCTTTTCTTCAACATAGCGCAGAAGATCAGAGCCTACAGCCAGGCACACCCCGGGGTCAAGCTCTACCGCATGGGTATAGGTGATGTCACTCTTCCGCTCTGCCCGGCTGTTACAGAAGCTCTTCATAAAGCTGCCGATGATCAGGCAGCAGCCGCAAGCTTTCATGGCTATATGCCGGAATGCGGAGCTCCGTTTTTAAGAAAAGCCATAGCTGAGCATTACAAAGCCCGCGGCATTCAGCTCAGCGAGGAAGAAGTGTTCGTCTCCAGCGGCGCCAGCGACGAGCTTGGCGACATACTGGATCTGTTCGACAGCTCAAACAGCGCGCTTATAACTGAGCCTGCCTACCCAGCCTACGTAGATGCGAATGTTATCGAAGGCAGAGAAATAGTGCACCTTGCCGGCAGCATGGAAAACGGATTCCTTCCAATGCCGGACGAAAGCTGCAAGGCGGATCTTATCTATCTCTGTTCGCCCAATAACCCGACAGGTGCTGTATTCAGCCGCGCGCAGCTTAAAGAATGGGTGGATCTTGCAAACAGGAACGGTTCCGTGATACTTTTTGACGCAGCATACGAAGCATTTATAGAAGATCCTTCCCTGCCCCGCAGCATATTCGAGATAGAAGGCGCAAGGACCTGCGCCATAGAGATCTGCTCGCTGTCCAAGACCGCGGGATTTACAGGAACACGCCTTGGATACACAGTCATACCAAAAGATCTTGTCCGCTTGGGCATGTCTTTTAACGATATGTGGGTAAGGAACCGCACGACCAAGACCAACGGAGTATCCTACATACTCCAAAGAGCTGGCGAGGCAGTGTTTACGCCCCTCGGTCAGCAGCAGGTCATGGAGAACATCAGATATTATAAAAACAACGCAAAAGTGCTTACGCAAGCCCTCGACACAGCCGGCGCATGGTACTGCGGAGGAAAAAACTCCCCTTACATCTGGATGAAGTGTCCTGATGGTATGGGGAGCTGGGAGTTCTTCGACTATTTGCTGAACGAGATACAAGTGATAGGAACGCCCGGCGAAGGATTCGGTTCCTGCGGTGAGGGCTATTTCCGCTTCTCCACTTTTGCCAGCTTTGAAGATACGAAAACTGCAGCCAAAAGGCTCAGTGATCTTCTTTAGCGATTATCAGCGTAAAATACCCTGCATCGTCCGGGATCTGCTCCGCATCTGTGTAGACGCGTTCGCCTTCCATGCCGCAGTTCTCGACAGCCCATACGCGCTTGCCGCTTGCCTTAAGGAGCTGCTTTACCTCTGCCATGTGGCTGGCAGACTTCATAAGAACGCAGGTGCCGTCCTTTTCCAGGGCCTCGCCTGTCCTGTGGGCTGCAGGTATAACGTGCAGGGGCTCGCTCCACTCCGTAAGAGGGATGCCTGCCCTTGCCGCCGCTGCGCAAAAAGATGTTATCCCGCTTACCAGCTCCACGCAGTAGCCGTCCGCTTCCAGGTAGTGCTGCAGGTAGCTGAAGGTGCAGTAGACAGTCGGATCTCCAAGGGTAAGGAAGACCACGTTCTTACCGCCGTCCAGCAGCGCTTCCAGCTGCTTTGCGCCCTTCCTGTGCGCCTCGTCCAGGGCTGCCCTGTCATTAAGCATGGGCATGTCCACAGCAACAAGCTGCTTTTCTGCGATCTGCGGAACTGCCGCAGCTGCTATCTTATACGCAACGCTGTCCTTTGGGGCCTTCCCAGGGACAGCTATTATTTCGTTTTCCTTTATAAGCCTTACAGCTTTGAGCGTCATAAGCTCCGGATCCCCGGGACCCACACCTACTCCATATACTTTTCCTCTCATAAGTACCTCCATTTGATATATTCTATGATACGCATACAAAAAACACAACAAAAAGCGTAAAAAATCTGTAAAAGTCACAAATACCGTACGGCCCTTTTTGTTGACATCTCTGTCATATAAATGTATAATCTATCGCTGGAAAAACTATATCAGAAACAGGTCATGGAAGTCGGGTGAAAATCCCGCGCAAGGCCGTTGCTGTGATCCGCAAAAGCCAAAGCATTAAGCCACTGGACACCGTCCGGGAAGGCGCTTACAGGCCGGAGGGAGCCATCCCCACTGCGGAAAGCCAGAATACTTGCCTGTTTCGGCAGCCTACAGGCTGCGCTCTTCATACTCTGCGGACCACCGGAGTTACGGACACCAATTTTTTTATTGTACGTCAGCCCGCCGCTTTTTGCAGCGGGCTATTATTTTGCAAGGATGATCTCCTGCAAAGGTCCCTATGATGAGTCTTATGTTTTTCTAAGAAACTTAAAAAAAGGGAAATCTATTGCAGAAAGAGAGGTCACTATCAATGAAAAATGCAAAAGTAATTCTTTCCCTGGTATTAGCGGGAGCAATGCTCCTCAGCTTCGCAGCCTGCGGCGGCAAGAGCAACAACGCTAATACCACTCCCGCAAACAACACCACACCTGCACCCGCACAGAAGACAGACGCTGAGCTCGCAAAGGAAGTAGACGAGCTCATCGCAGCTATCCAGGTACAGGAAAGAAACGACAAGACAGACGAGCAGTGCGCAGCCGCAAAGGCAGCATGGGACAAGCTCACCGACAAGCAGAAGGAGCTCGTAGAAGAAGCTGACTACTTCGGCCGCAACACCGGCGATGCCAAGAAGGACGATCCCCGCAACGCAGACAACATCGGCGAGAAGGAGATCCTCGTAGTTTCCTTCGGTACATCCTTCAACGACAGCCGCGTTGCAGACATCAAGGCTGTTGAGGACGCTATCGCAAAGGCTAACCCGGACTGGGCAGTCCGCAGGGCATTCACCGCTCAGATCATCATCAACCACATCCAGGCTCGCGACGGCGAGAAGATCGACAACATGGACCAGGCTCTTGACAGAGCAGTAAAGAACGGTGTCAAGACTCTCGTTATCCAGCCGACCCACCTCATGCACGGCGCTGAGTACGACGAACTCGTAGCAGCAGCAAAGAAGTACGAAGGCAAGATCGCAAAGATCGTTATCGCTGAGCCTCTGCTCGGAGAAGTAGGCGCAGACGCTGCAGTCATCAACGAAGACAAGGCAGCTGTTGCCAAGGCTCTTGCTGCAACAGCCGCAAAGAAGGCCGGCTTCGATTCTGTAGACGCAGCTGCTAAGGCAGGCACTGCACTTGTATTCATGGGACACGGCACCGCTCACACCGCAAAGGTCACCTACTCCCAGATGCAGACCCAGATGGATAAGCTCGGATACACCAACGTATTCGTAGGCACCGTTGAAGGCGAGCCCGAAGAGACCGCTCTCGAGAACGTTATCGAAGCAGTTTCCAAGGCTGGATACAAGAACGTAGTTCTCCGCCCGATGATGGTAGTTGCAGGCGACCACGCTAACAACGACATGGCTGATCCCGAGGATCCCGAATCCTGGTTCTCCGGTTTCACCGCAAGCAAGAAGTTCGATAAGGTAGACTGCCAGATCGAAGGCCTCGGCCGCATCGAAGAGGTCCAGGCTCTTTATCTTGCACACACTGCTGCAGCTGTAAAAGAAGCTACAAAGTAATAACACTGTAAATAAGCTAAGAGAAAACTGACCATGAAAAACAAAACTATCGTACTGCTGCTTCTTATAGCAGCCCTCTGCCTGGCACTTTGCGCATGCGGAAAAGCCAGCAACAATGCAGGAAATGAGTCAAAAGCTCCTATCCCGGACGGAACATACACTGCAGTTTTTAAGACCGACAGCTCCATGTTCCACGTAAACGAGGCTAACAAGGGCCTTGGAACTCTTACCGTAAAAGACGGCAAGATGACCATCCACGTATCCCTTGTTTCCAAGACGATACTCAATCTTTACATGGGTACCGCAGAAGATGCTGCAAAAAAGGGTGCTGTGCTCCTGCAGCCCACGACCGATACAGTTACCTACTCCGACGGATATAAGGAAGAAGTCTACGGATTCGATATTCCGTTCACTGCCTTCGACGAGGAGTTCGACTGTGCGATCATAGGCGCCAAAGGCAAATGGTACGATCACAAGGTCAGTGTTTCCGATCCGCAGCCCGTTAAATAAGCTGCGATAATACAGTTATTCCTAAGGGTCAGGCCGCCTTACGCGTACCTGGCCCTTGCGGACTTGTGGAGGAACTTATGAAGAATAGCTTTTTCAGATCTATAGTATGTGTGCTGCTCGCCGCGGCAATGCTCTTTTCCTTCGCGGCATGCGGGGGAAATGCTCCGGCAAACAATTCTAACGCTTCAAATCAGGCAGGCAGCGATGTTCCGGCCTTCGTAAAGACCATGGAGCTCAAGTATGCCACCGGTTTTAAAGTTGATTACTACGAAGGCGGCTACAAGCTCATAACCATTAAGGAAGGCAATGATGTCTACCTGGTCATACCGGAGAACGCGGACAGCGCTAAGACAAACAAGCTCATAGCTGCGCTTGGCGTAAAGCCTGTTAAGCTCTATCAGCCGCTCACGAACATCTACCTTGCGGCTACCGGCGCCATGTGCCTCTTCGATGCCATGGGAGCCCTGGACAATGTAACTATGTCCAGCTTAAAGGTAACTGACTGGTACGTTCAGGGCACCATAGATGCCATGAACTCCGGCAAGATGGTCTACGCCGGAAAATACAGCGCTCCGGACTTCGAGATGATACTCGCAAAGAACTGCAGGCTTGCCCTGGAGTCCATGATGATATACCACACTCCGGAGATCAAGGAAAAGCTGGAAGACCTGGGCATCCCGGTCTTCGTTGAAAAATCCACCTACGAGACCCACCCTCTGGGAAGGACAGAGTGGATAAAGCTCTACGGAGCCATGCTCAACAAGGAGGATAAGACTGAGGAGATCTTCGCCAAGCAGCTCAAATACCTTGAAGAGGCAGAAAAGAAGGAGCCCACAGGCAAGACTGTAGCATTCTTCTACATAAATTCCAACGGCCGCGTCGTTGCAAGAAAGAGCGGAGACTACGTCTGCTCCATGATAGAACTTGCCGGCGGCAAATACGTCTTCGACGAACTCGGCGGAGACGACAACAACCTGTCCACAGTCACCCTGGATATGGAGACCTTCTACGCAACAGCAAAGAAGGCAGACTTCATCTTCTACAACAGCACCATAATAGGAGAGCTGAGTTCCCTTAAGGAGCTTGTCTCCCAGAACGCACTGCTTGGCGAGTTCAAGGCTGTTCAGGACGGCAATGTCTGGTGCACAGGAGAGAACCTCTACCAGCAGACCACTGACCTCGGACAGATGGTACTCGAATTCAACAAGATCCTTTCCGGCGAGGCCGAGGACGGGTCCGATCTCACATACATGAAGAAACTCAACTGATCTATGGATAATTTCGAAGCTAAAAGAAGATCGCGCGCGGCCATAGTGCTGATACTGCTCTTTGCCGCAATGGCGGTCCTGGTCGTAATGAACGCCTGCATAGGAAGCTACAGCGTGCCCCTTGCGGACGTTGTGCGCCTTGTAAAGCAAGGCATTGCGGAGGGCCTTGAAAGCACGGACACCATGTTCTCCGTGCTCTGGAAGATAAGGATACCCCGCCTTCTGGCAGACCTTATACTGGGCGGAGCCCTGGGCCTTGCAGGTTTCCTGCTCCAGACCTTTTTCGGCAACCCCATAGCAGGCCCCTACGTTCTTGGTATATCCTCCGGAGCCAAGCTTACAGTAGCGCTCTGCATGGTGTTCCTTATGCCTAAGATAGGCATACTCTCTTCCGGGATCACCATCATTGCGGCCTTTGCCGGCGCCCTGCTCTCCATGGGCTTCGTATTGGTGATATCCCAGAAGGTAAACACCGCGTCCATGCTCATAGTCAGCGGCGTTATGGTAGGCTACATCTGCTCTGCCATAACCGATTTTATAATAACCTTCGCAAGCGATGCCAACATAGTGAACCTTCACAACTGGTCCAAGGGAAGCTTCTCCGGGATCTCCTGGAGCAATATTAAAGTAATGGCTATAGTCGTTATAGCAACCTCCCTTGTGACCTTTTTTATGAGCAAGCCCATAAGCGCCTACCAGCTCGGCGAGAGCTACGCGCAGAACATGGGGGTCAATATCAGAGCGTTCAGGTTCATGCTGGTGCTGCTCTCCAGCCTTCTTGCTGCAACTGTTACCGCCTTTGCGGGCCCCATCTCCTTCGTCGGAATGGCAGTGCCGCACATTATAAAGAAGGCTCTGGGAACGGCCAAGCCCATACTTGTCATCCCCGGGTGCTTCCTTGGAGGCGCCATATTCTGCCTTGGCTGCGATCTTATAGCAAGGACAGCGTTCGCGCCCACGGAGCTTTCCATCAGCTCTGTTACAGCACTCTTCGGAGCGCCGATAGTTATTTCAATAATGATACAAAGACGGAGGGAAGGCTGATGCAGGAATACATTCTTAAGACCTCTGACCTCTCCGTAGGCTATAACGGAAACACGCTGATCCACGATATCAATATCTCGGTAAAGCGCGGCCAGGTCCTTACCCTTATAGGGCCCAACGGATCCGGCAAATCCACCATACTCAAGACGCTTACCAAGTACCTCAAGACTGTAGCAGGCACCGTCTACGTGGATGACAAGACCCTGGACGACACGAGCAACCGCGAGCTTTCCAAGAAGGTCTCTGTAGTGCTTACCCAGCGCCTTAAGACAGAGATGATGAGCTGCAGGGACGTAGTTGCAACAGGCCGCTATCCCCACACCGGAAGGCTCGGT
Organism: uncultured Eubacteriales bacterium; assembly: GCA_902788795.1. Classification (GTDB taxonomy): domain Bacteria; phylum Bacillota; class Clostridia; order Peptostreptococcales; family Anaerovoracaceae; genus RUG13409. The sequence continues at coordinate 25,161 of CADALS010000013.1, forward strand.
CTTCTGCGCCCGGAAGACAAAAAGATCGTGGACGATACCATGGAGCAGGTCCACATAACCGAGCTTAGGGACAAGGACTTCTCCAAGATCAGCGACGGCCAGCGCCAGAGAGTGCTGCTTGCGCGCGCCATCTGCCAGCAGCCGCAGATAATAGTCCTGGACGAGCCCACCTCCTTCCTGGACATTCGCTACAAGATAGAGCTGCTCGGCACCATGCGCCGCCTGGCTCAGGAGAAGAACATAGCAGTAATAATGTCCCTTCACGAACTGGACATGGCAGAAAGAGTCTCGGACTACGTAATGTGCGTAAAAGGAGATGTGATCAGCCACTTCGGCACCGCGGAAGAGATATTCGGAAGCGACATCATTACAGGCCTCTACGACCTTAAAGGCGGCAGCTACAACCACCTGTTCGGCTGCATAGAGATGCAGAAGACAGAAGGCGATCCGCAGGTGTTCGTGCTGTGCGGAGGCGGAAGCGGCACCCACACCTTCCGCAGCCTTCAGAAGAAGCGCGTGCCCTTTGCCGCCGGCGTGCTGCAGGAAAACGACATAGACTGGTTCGTGGCTAAGGAGCTGGCCGCGGAGATAGTAAGCGTTCCGCCCTACTCTGCCGTTACTGAAAACGCCCTGCAAAGCGCTATGGAGCTCATCAAAAAGTGCACTAAGCTCATCGTCTGCACGGAGGACTTCGGACCTGCCAACGCAGCTTGCAAGGAGCTCATAAGCTTTGCAGAAAAGCTCGGAAAAGAAATAGAAAAGCAGAACTGATCCACATTACTGGGAGGCAGCAAATGAAGAGTATAACAGAAAAAAGACCCGTAATCCTGGCAGTATCATTCGGAACAAGCTTCGGAAGCACCAGGAGCGTTACCATAGGCGCCATAGAAAGCACCCTGGCGGAGAGCTTCCCGGGCTGGGAGGTCCGCAGAGCTTTCACATCCAATATGATAAGAAAAAAGCTTAAGGAGCGCGACGGCATAGCGATAGACAGTGTACCTGAAGCCCTTGAAAAGCTTGCAGCAGAAGGCGTTAGGACCGTAGTGATCCAGCCCACCCACATGCTGGAAGGCGATGAATACGACAAGAAGATCGTGGCTCCGGCCGCAGGATTTGCGGGCCGTTTCGAAAGCCTTAAGATAAGCCATGCCCTGCTCACGGAAGACGCGGACTACGAGCAGCTTGCAAAGATAATTATAGAAAAGTGCCCGGATCCTTCCTGCACCTACGTTTACATGGGACACGGCACAGAGCACAGCGCCAACGCAGCTTACCGCAAACTGCAGGGATGCATAAACAAAGCAGGCGCAGGCAACATCTTCATAGGCACAGTAGAAGCAGAGCCAACAGTGGAAGACATGCTCGCCGCAGCTAAAAAGACCGGCAGCAAAAAGGTAGTACTTACCCCGCTCATGATAGTCGCCGGAGACCACGCCACCAACGACATGGCCGGAGACGATGAAAACTCCTGGAAAAACCAATTTAAAAAGGCAGGCTACGAAGTAACCTGCCGTATAGAAGGCCTGGGCAGCGTTTACGAAGTCCAGAAAATGATAGCCGCTCACTGCAAAAAGACTATGGAATACTGATTTGACAAGGATGCTTCGGATCTCATCTTCCGCAAAGCAGCCTGGCCCTCTCGGTCATTTCCTTCTGATCCGTCAGCATGCTGCCGACAACATAGCCCTGCGGGCCGATACCTACAGCATCCGTACCGTCTTTAGAAAACGCCATATCTGTAAAGCCTGCTGATCCGTCCATGCCAAACAGCAGGCCTTTTTCTTTGTGATACACATCTATCTGATCTCCGGAGCTGCAAAGCGCCATAAGATACTCACCCGAGGGGCTGAGTATGACGCTTTGCATCGGTATTCCTGTATTCCATATCTTTATTATTGAGCCTGCCCGGATGTCATAAGTCAGCAGCTTCCCGTTGTTTCCGCAGGCAGCAAGGGTGCCCTCCGACAGGCTTACGCCGCTGACACGGGTCTGGTACTCGCTTATTACGCGGCTCACCTTCCCCTTGTCCTTTTCGTCAAAGACCTCCAGCACTCCGTCCGCGTGCGCCAGGCAGGCGTATCTGCCATCAGCGGAGCAATAGAGCCTTGCTGTAAAGTCCTGATCTGCGGCAGATGCTTTATACGCGTCAGATATCTGGTGCTCGCTTTGCAGCTGCCCGCCGTTGAAACTGTAGCCCTTGTTTATATCTGAAGCCAGTTCTTTTTCATAAGAAGCACTGGCTCTTACCGAGGCAATTTCAGGCATGGCAAGCACTGCTGCGCTGCCGTCGTTTTGGGTCACGAAAAGGCCCTTGTCCTCAAGCACCGGCAGACAGTTGTTGTACGCTGCAGAAGACTCAGCCTGCAGAATATCTATCAAGCCGCCGTTTATGCCGCCTATTATAAAGAGGCTCTGATCCCTTAGGAACAGCATGCTTCCGTCCTTGCTGTAGCTCACGTGAGGCGTAATATTGGTTTGGTCTATATTTCCACCGAAAACCAGGCCCGCTGTCTGTGTATCCACCGCGTAAAGATAGTAGTCAGCTACGAAAGCCATTATCTTCGAATCCGGAGAAAACGCCACGTTGCTGAAGGATGTCAGGCTGAGATCACTGTGCACAGTAAACGCAAAAACTCCGGCCCCGCTCTCCGCGTCCCAAAGGCCGAAATAGTTAAACATGGAAGTACATGCCACATTCCTGCCATCAGGTGTAAAGTAATAAGTATCCGAGAATACACCCGGCATGCCGTCCAATTCGCAGATGACCCTGCCGTCCATGTCAATGATCACGACGCCGAAGCTGCCGTCTTTCCCGCCTATTACCATGCGGCTCCGGTCGGCGGACACAGCGGCGCAGACGCCCAGGTAATCATCTTGATCTGCATTGATAAGGCTTTTAATGCTCTGCCCGGTAAGTTCCGTCAGGAAATTGTATTCAGGATCGTAGCTTCCTTTATAGTCTCCAAGCGTGTAGATCAGGGTCTCTGTGCCGTCTGAACGCACCTTGTAAAACTTGTCCATGTCCTGGACTACGATAGTATCGCTGTCTATAAAGAAGGCGTTGGCTATCTGATACTCTTTTCCGGCCTTGCTCCCGTAAATAAATGCCAGGCTACCGTCTTTAGTGTTCCACACAGCAACGGACTTCGCCATCTCAGTCTGCGCAAGAAAACGCCTGCCGTCCGGAGAGATCTCAAGGCCCCTGATCTGGCTATTGGATACAGACACCTCAAATTCCAGCTTGCCGGTAAGGCAGTCCAGTTTACCTACCGAGTTGTTGTTTACTATCCCCAGAACGTACCGCCCGTCAGGCACAGCTGCAGAGTCCAGGAATCTGATGCTCTGACCCGAAAAGCCCGATATTTTTGTAAATGGCTCCATGTAGAGCGTACGCTGGAGCGAGCTTTCTATGTCTGCGCTGCGGTAGTTTCCGGCCTTCTTAGACTGATCCAAAGCGTCCAGAAGGCATCCCGCTGCAAATATACGCTCACCTTCAGCCCTGTAGGATTCTGCTTTTTCTATAAGTTCCCCTACCCGAAGCTCCGCTTTCTTTCTGTTCTGGACCCCCACGTAGGCTGTTACACCGACCGCAGCCGCCAGCACAGCCGCCGCGATGCCGGCTGTTATTCTTATCCTGCGCTGCCTGGCTCTTCTTCTGAGATCGTCAAAACCTACGCCAAGCATCGGCGCCAGGATCCTGAGCTTTTCTATGCCCAGCTTTTTTATGCATTCCGAAACTTTATCCGAGGCGATATTCGCCGCAAGAGGCTCTACGTCTTTTGATCCGTCCTCGGTCTCAATGCGGGTGAGCTGCAGCGGAAAGCTTTCGGCAGGGCCGCCCCTGGCCAATACCAGAAGGATGTGATCCCGCCGTCCTTTGGAAATGAAATAGTCTATCTCCCGCATGCACCAGCGGGACTCGAGCAGGTCCGGGCTGCAGATGACTATCAGCCATTCCGAAGCGTCCAATGCCGCCTCTATGTTCTCAGACAGGCTGACAGCAAGAGGGAGCTCCTCTTCGTCCCTGAAGATCTTACCCATCTTCTTTTTGCCGCACACCGAAGCGACAGCTGCCGGAATGTGGTAATTCTCAAGCAGAGTGTGGAGCTTTTTCGCCACTGCCATATCGTGCTCGACATGGCGGTAACTTATAAACGCATCGTACTGGCATCCGGACATGACGCAGCCTCCTTTTTGGCACTCGGGGACGGTTCTCAGGTGCCGATCGGCACCTGAGAACCGTCCCCGAGTGCC
>CADALS010000014.1 GCA_902788795.1 uncultured Eubacteriales bacterium
AACCGTCCCCTCTAACCAGTCCCTCTGGTGCCGAACCGTCCCCTCTAACCAGAACCGTCCCCTCGAGCCGTTTATTTTCTTGACAAATGCCGTCCTTCGGGTATTATTAAGTCGTAGATATTAAACAAGGAGGTCACAAAATGGGTCTTTTTTCAAAACTAGTCGGCGATATCAGCGATCTGGCCAAGAAAGTGGCAGAAAACTCGGAAGGCACACCTAAGAACAAGGAAGAAGAGAACGAGATCGATCTTGGGCTCCTTATCAAATCGATAGTGGGCGTAGCTCAGGACAGGGCAAAGGAAAAGGATGCTGCGGAGGCGCAGCTGCAGCAGGGCGCTAAGATAGACTATTCCGGCGCGGCCGGCGAGCCGTCCGGGGACTCCTGGGGGCCTGTAATGCCAGCGGAGGAGAACCAGTACAACTTCCCAGGCACCTACAAGGAGTACTTCGAGAGCATTTTCAAGGCGGATTTTGCAGAGTTCAAGATCACCCGCGAAAAAGGCTACGGCGGAAACACCACGGTGTACAGGTTCTACGAGCGCGACGGCGAAAAGCAGGCGCTTGTGGTGGAGCTTCTTTCAAGGAAGAGCAACCCGGAGGTGCTGCGCAGGAACTGCCGCAGGGAGGGCATCCCTTATCTGCGCTTCTACACAGACTACGAGGGCTGGTGGAACACGCGCAGCTACGTGGTAAGGCGCATGAACGCTGCCATCGGAAGGTAGCAAAACAAACAGCAAAAAGGCGGAAGATGAACGCATTGCGCCTGCGGCGGACCCGGCACGAGGCTTTAAAAAGCTTCGCAGGCAGCGCCTTAGTGTACGGCCCGGTACATCCCAGAATTTTCTGGGCTTTAAAGTCTTCGTCTTCCGCTTTTTATAAAGGAGCGACTATGAATGACAATTCTTTCGGAGCTTTCCTGCGCAGATTGCTGGGAAAGGTTTTCAGAGTACAGGGAGCGGCTTCCGGTGCAAAGGCCGAAAGCATCAGCTCTGGCAAGAACAATAGAGGAAAAAAGCTACATACCGGTAGTACAGAGGATAAGGGAAAATAAGCCTTTCCCGCTTCCAAGGCGCGCCGTCATAAGCAAGATGGCCTCGCAGAAAAAGCGGGTCGTCTATATATATCCGGAACCAGAGAATACCGTTCTGAAACTGCTCACCTACCTGCTTCTGAGGAAGTACGATGGGCTGTTTTCGGACGGTCTTTATTCTTTCCGGCCGGGGCGCACGGCTCAGGATGCGGTGAGGCGGCTTCGGAGCACGCCTGGGATTGAACGCATGTGGGCTTATAAGGTGGATATCAGCAACTATTTCAATTCTGTGCCGGTGGAGCGCTTTCTGCCGAGGCTTAAGGAGGCTTTGGCGGACGATCCGGAGCTTTACGGCTTTCTGTCGGGGCTCTTGCTTGAGCCTTGCGTGATAGAGGGCGGCGGCCGGGTGGAGCTTGGCGCGGAGGATGCGCTGCGGACTGGCGGAGAGCGCCGCCTGATAACAGAGCAGAAGGGCATCATGGCCGGGACGCCGCTGTCAGCTTTTTACGCGAACCTCTACCTTAAGGACCTGGATAAGCGCTTTGCAGAGCTTGGCGCGCCCTACGCAAGGTACTCGGACGATATAATAGTTTTTGCAGAAACGGAAGCGGAAGTGCGCAGGCTGGCGGAGGAGATACGCAGCTTTCTGGCAGAAGAGGGGCTGTCGGTGAACCCGGCTAAGGAGAACTTCTATGCACCCGGCGACGGCTGGACTTTCCTGGGGTTTAGCTTTAAGGATGGGGTCACGGATATAGCGCCGGCCACGGTGGCTAAGCTCAAGGCGAAAATGCGCCGCAAAGCAAGGGCGCTTGCAAGATGGAGGGACCGCAAAGGCGTGTCCGGAGAGAAGGCTGCACTGGCGTTCATCAGGAAATTCAACAACAAGCTGCTGGGGCCGGGCTGGGACAATCCGACAGGGGCGGAGTCTGGAGCCGGGCAGGATTGCGCGGTGCCTGAGCATTCCGGCGCGGAGGAACTTCCCGGCGAGCACGAGCTGAACTGGAGCAGGTGGTTCTTCCCGCTGATAAATACCACTGAAAGCCTGCAACTGATAGATAGTTACGCGCAGGACCAGCTGCGCTTCCTGATCTCCGGAAAGCGCACAAAATCAAGGTTTAACGTCAGATACGAGGACCTGAAGGCTCTGGGCTACAGAAGCCTGGTGAACGAGTACTATAAAAACAGGCATCAGGGGGACGGTTCTTCCGATGCCTAAGTCCATTCGTAGTATTGGCTGATGACGCCGGGGGTATAGAAGTCCCCCTCTTTATAGAGAACGCCGCCGCATTTCCGCAGGACTCCTGCCGATGCGGCATTTTCTTTGTAGCAGCCTGCGACCACGCGCTTAAGGCCCTTCTGACGGCAGAACCAGATGGCGTAGCGCATCATCTGGGTCCCGTAGCCCTTGCGGCGCTCTGTGGGGCGCACGCCGTAGCCCACGTGGCCGTAAACTTCCGCGTCTTCTTTCGTGAGCCAGGGGCGGATATTGACGATGCCGACAAGGCGGGGCCTTCCGTCCGGCTCCGGTCTGTCCGTGTCCAGGCAGAGCATTACGTAGCTGCTTTTGGGCGAGTCCTGACTGGTGTGGCCGTAGACTATGCTGAGCCAGCTGCCAAAGGGCATGCTCTCAAGTTTTGCGGCAGCAGTAAGGCGGCCGGTCTCTCCGGCGGCTCTGTGCTCCGCAACGTAGCTTTCCAGCGCGGCGCGGTCTTCTTCAGTTGGTAGTCTGAAATCCAGCATGATGGTATGATTGGTGGGCGGTTTGGCACACGGGGACGGTTCTCAGGTGCCGATCGGCACCTGAGAACCGTCCCCGTGTGCCAAACCATCCCCCTGATGCCCCCTGGCTCCGAACCAAACGTTTACTTCAGTGTCAGTGTTCCGGCGCGCAGCTCGGCGGTGAAGCCGCCGGGGAACTCAATAGTTTTGCCGCCTATGTTCTTCTGCACGGCGTTCCAGAGCGCGTTCAGGTGCACGGCGGAAATGCCCTCCGTAAGGCCCAGCTTTTCGAACTCAGACACGATGACCCTCTTGAAAACTGCCGGAGGCTGCCTGCGCAGCTTCTTAGCGTCCAGGCTTATGCTGCCTATCTCCGTCTGGCGGGAGAACAGCGCGGACCTGCCGCTGAGCTTGCTGCCTTCACCCTGCGCGTCTGCTGAGGCACTCAGGAAAGCGGCTGGCATTATGACCTTCTCCGCATCATGCAGAACTTGCTCGGCGGCAGAGGCCAGAGCTTCGTCGTCCTCTGCGGCATTGGCCGCAAGGCGCACAAGAGTCTGCTTTATGTTGGGATTGAAGTCCTTCTCCAGGTAGGGGATCAGCTCCAGACGAACCTTGTTGCGCGTGTAGTCCGCCTCTGCGTTCGTATGGTCCACTCTGGGCTGCAACTGATTTTCAGTGCAATAGCTTTCTATCTCTTCCCGGCTGGTGTCCAGAAGCGGCCTGATTATTGAAATATCAAGGGCTTTGAGCATTTTTTCGCGCTCGGCTATTACGTGCGGAGGCAGCGGCGGAATGGAATCGAAGTTAGCCTTTGGGCCCTTTGCGTTGGCATCCAGCGCGGCCTGGTGCCTGTGTATGCTCCTGGCCAGATGCTCCAGCGCGTCGTCTACAGAGCTCTGGTATTGGATCCCTGTAAGGCCGTGCACGCCTGTGCCGCGCAGTATCCTCATAAGGATGGTCTCCGCCTGATCCTGCATGTTGTGCGCAAGGGCTATCTTTACCGCGCGCGGTTTTCCGGGCGCCCCGTTGGGAGCCACGTACATGCTGCGCAGCTTGTAAGCCGGGTGTGTGGGCGACACGTTGTCCCCCAGCAGGCCGTAGGCCATAAAAGCAAATACCTCCCTGCGCACATGACGGCCTGCCTCCTCTTCGGTGAGGTGCAGCTTTTGTGCATAGAGAGGTACGTTAGCCTGGACCATAACGCAGGAAACGCCGCTTTTGCGGCAGTGTTCGACCACCCACGCCGCGTCGTCGTCCGCGGCTTTGCCGCGTATGCCGTGGTTTATATGCACGGCGCATAAGTCGAAGTCCATCTCGTCCTGCAGCTCCAGAAGGATGTGCAGCAGGCAAAGCGAATCCGCCCCGCCGGAGAGCCCTAAAAGGACGTAGTCGCCGGGGCTTATTAGCTTGCGCCTGAGGATGGTGCTTTTTACAGTTTTGCTTAAGTCGTTCATCTCTTACCTGTAGTAGCGCTCAACGCGCAGGCCGATGGTGGAAAGGACCTCGTGCATGCAGCTTCCGCAGCCTTCTGCGATGTCGTCCGCGGTCTGGACAAGCTTGCCGCTGCGTCCGATAATGACCGCCTCTGTGCCGCGTGCCACATCGAAGGGGATGGCGTGCTCCGAGGCCAGCTGGTGGATCTCGGTAACATCTACCATCATCTGGTCCATGCAAATGTTGCCCACGATAGGCGCCTTGCAGCCGTTGATCAGCACGCAGCCCTTGTTGGAAAGGGCTCTGGACAGGCCGTCCGCGTAGCCGACGCCGAGGGTGGCTATGACTGTGGGCTTGCTGGCCACGAACTTTCTGGAGTAGGAGACCGCATCGCCGCGCTCGATGGTGCGCACGCAGGTGACCTTTGTCTTCCATTCCATTACCGGCTCTACCGGCAGCTTTGCGTCCATGGCGGTGTTGTAGCCGTAGAGCAGGGCGCCGCAGCGGACTGCGTCAAAGCGCGCCTGCGGGTACTTGCCAATGGCTCCGGAGTTGCTGATGTGCCGCAGGCCCGGCTCTATGCCTCTGGACTTCAGGAAATCCAGCACCATGTTGAAGCGCTCCAGCTGCTTTTCCGTGTAGGCTTCCGCGCCTTCGGAGGTGTCGTCCGAGCTGGAGAAGTGCGAGAAAATGCCGCAGATGTCTATTACCTGCTCGCCCTGGGCGATGTCGTTCTTGACGGTGTTGTAGGACTTGTAGATGCGCTCCAGCTGCTCCGGGGTGCGGCATTCGAAGCCGATGCGGTTCATGCCGGTGTTGATGGCCAGGTGGATCTTGAGCGGCTTGGTGGCCTCCTGGGCTGCTGCGTAGAGTTCCTTGAAGTGCGATCTGCCCACGCATGCCAGGGTGATGTCCATCTGTGTGGCCCTTACAACGTCCTGAGGGTCCGTGTAGCCGAGGACGATTATCTCTCCCTGAAGGCCCGCGTTGCGCAGCTGGGCGGCCTCGTCTATGCAGGCCACGGCAAAGTGGGTTATGCCAAAGCGCCTTAGAGCCTGCGCGATCTTTGCGTCCCCGTGGCCGTAGGCGTTTGCCTTAACGACGGCTATGATCTGGCAGCCTTCAGGAAGTGTTTGTTTTACTGTCTCGATGTTCTTTTTAATGAGGCCGAGATCGACCTCCAGCCAGGTGCGCATAGTTTATTGTCCTTTCGTTAGATATGCTCTGTGCTGCATAGCAGCGGTGATAGGTTTAGTTGGTAAAGTGTTATTATTGTTTAGTTTGAGATTGTATGTTGGTTCTGTGTTCGTTATAACGAACAATTGTTAGATTTGTTAGTAGTTATGTGGGCTTGGCGGGTGTTAAGCCGTGCTGATCCCGTAGAACTGGCAGGCGTTGCGGAACGTTGCCTCGGCAACCTCCTCGTAGCTGACGCCCTTGATCTCCGCGATCTTGCGCGCCACGTACTCCACGTAAAGCGGCGTGTTCTGCTTGCCGCGCATAGGCACCGGCGCCAGGTAGGGGGAGTCAGTCTCGATCAGAAGATCCTTGAGGCCCAGCGCCTCCACGACTTCCACGGTCTTGCGCGCATTCTTGTACGTGACCGGCCCCGCAATGCTTATCTTTGCGCCCAGCTTCACGTACTGCTTGGCCATCTCGGCGGACCCGGAATAGCAGTGGAGCAGAACCTTGGCGGAACTGTTTGCGGTGCAGTCCTTTTGCGGATCTGCGCCGGGCTCTGCTGAATTCTGCGCCGCGCCGGATGCATCAGAATTCTGCGCCGCGCCGGATGCATCAGAATTCTGCGCCGCGCCGGCCGCGCCAGCTTTGCTGAAGACCTCCTCGCGCAGGATGTCGAAAGTGTCCCCGTCGGCATCGCGGCTGTGGATGCACACCGGCTTGCCCAGCCTCAGCGCCTCCTGCAGCTGCCTGCGGAACCAGAACTGCTGCACATCGCGCGGAGGGTTGTCCTCCCAGTGGTAATCCAGCCCGATCTCGCCGATCGCAACAGCCTTGGGCTGCTCCAGCAGCGCCAGCGTCCTTGCCAGCTGCTCCTCCGTGAGCCTTCCGACCTCCGACGGGTGCCAGCCGACCACCGCGTAGCAGAACTCGTAGTCCTGAGCAGCCCGGACGGCAGCCACCGACGTATCGTAGTCCGTCCCAATATCGGCAATGAAGCGCAGCTGCGATCCGCGGATAGCCTCCGCCAGCTCAGCCCTGCAGCCGTCAAAGCCCTCATCTGTAAAGTGACAATGCGAGTCGAAAAGCATGGATCCCTTTCGTTAGTGCAGGCTTTTTGCGGATTTTGTTCATTATATTGAACAACCGTGCAGTTTAATGCCGCAAAGCCTGAAAAATCGTCTATTTTTGCAACCTATTATAACCCTTTTTTACGCATAATCCAAGTACTCTTAATAATGATAATCATATCCTTTTATTTCGCTTGTTTTGTGTAAAGATTACACCAATATTACAGGCAGGCTGCTTAGCTGCACAGCAACCCTGCCGCCCGGCAGCTCGGTTGCCCAGCGCCCCCGCGCTACAGCTTGTACGCATCGCGGATCATCTCCTCGGCAAGCCGCGCGTTCAGATTGCCGTACTCGTCGTCGTAAGTCACGATCAGGTTCACGCCCGGAAAGAACCCCGCCGCCTCGTAATTAAAGCTCTTCCACCGGTCCCGGGCGCGGTACTCCTGGCTGCTCAGCCCCTTGTGCTCGTGCGCCATGAACCGCAGATCGCGCCGCACGCCCAGCACATCCGGCGACACCCGCAGCCCGTTGGCGTACACCACCTCGTCGTAGTGGTACGGGATCCCCAGCCTGTCGTAGATCCCGAGTATGGCCGCCTCCGACTTGGACCTGCACAGCAGCCCGTTCGCCGCGCGGTGCGTTTTGCGCTCCAGATGTGACGTGTTTTCGCAGTACGGCAGCGCCGCCCACTGCTCCGGCGACATTCCGGCCAGTTCGAGCTGCAGCACCCGCGGCTCCACATCCCGAACCGGCCGCGGGACGATCAGCCCCGGCCGCACGCTATTATCAAGCACGCGATCCATGTCCAGCGTTTCGAAATGCGCGGGCATGCTGGCAATGAAACCGTCCGGCCCCGGCGCCATCAGCCTCTCCATTACGGCCTTTAGCAGCTTAAGATCGTGCTCGAGCCCCTTGCGCCGAAACCGCAAGTACATCAGATTGGCAAGTCTGTAGATCTCCTCCGGGTCGGTATTGACAAGCCTGCGCTTTCTCGACCCGTTTATCGTTTTGACCGCCTCGTACCGCAGCCCATTCCCGTGTTTTGAGATCATCAGCGACTCTCCTGTAGCCCGCGATGTGATTCTATCGACACTTTTGAGCTCAAACTGCATTTTTGCCACAAGTTTAGCCAACTCTTCGTAGTAGTCAATTTCCATTATAAACACCTGTTTCCATTAAATGTAAGTAATATGGCCTTATAGTACCTGTGTGATCGCCCAAAAGCAAGCCGATTTGCAAGATTGGTGCAAATGTTTGTGCAAAACCCAGTTTTGCACATGTTTTAGTAGCTCTTTGCCGGGGTTGAAGCGGGCTATCAGCCTTTCGTGTGTAGGGCGTGCACGGCGCAGATGTGGCAAACCCAGCACAAACGGGGTGTATTTGTCGACGTGCTCAACATGCGGGCGGTAAAATGAACACAAATGCAGGCATTTGTGTCTGCTATGTTGCAGAAATGTTGCAATCGGGGCCGCCAAGGCGCACGCACCCCAGCCGCCCAGATACTTAGCCGCGCCGCCACTCCGCTGCCCGGCCGCATAGTGACCCCGCAGCCCAATCGCTCAGCCGCTTCGTAATCCAGCTACCTATCCGCTCCGCACCCCCACAACGCAACTACTCCCGCTCCTACCCCCGCCCACGCTTCACACGATTTTTCTTCTTGTTTTTTGTGTGAAGGGCACAAGAAATACATTGAACTTTACTATTATTTATGGTAGAATATTTTGTCTATACGTAAAAATGTGGTCTAACCACAAACAATAAACAAAATTCACAGGGGGAATTGTAATTGAACAACAAAGATAAAAAACCAAGTCTTCTCAAAGTCATACTCATCTACATCCTTGTCTTCATCGTCATAGCGGGCATCATTTCGGTGCTCTCCGGCGGCTCCATTTTCAACAACGGAGAGATCAAGGAAATAGAGTTCTCGGAGCTAGTGGATGACTTCGAAAAAGAGCTGGTAACAGAGGTAACTGTCAACGAGTCCACCAGGGGCTACGTTGCCAAGCTCAAGTCCGGAGAAACGGTCTCCGCCTACGCGCCAACCTCCTACGACATGTACCTCGTGTCGGAGAAGTACACCGCGCCGCAGGCCGCCGCAGGCAAGCTCGTTATCAAGAGCGTCCGCCCGTCCAGCTACGCAGCCATACTCTCCTGGATACCCACCATCATCATGATAGTCCTGATGGTAGTCCTTCTGCGCAATGTAATGAGCGGAGGCGGCAACGCAGGCGTCATGAACTTCGGCAAATCCCGCGCCCGCATGGTAAAAGCGGACGATAAAAAGCGCATCACCTTCGAGCAGGTAGCAGGCCTGGAGGAGGAAAAGCAGGAGCTCGCAGAGGTCGTGGACTTCCTCAAGAACCCCAGGAAGTACCAGGAGCTGGGCGCCCGCATCCCCAAGGGCGTGCTGCTGGTAGGTCCTCCGGGAACAGGTAAGACCCACATCTCCAAGGCCGTTGCAGGCGAGGCCGGCGTGCCCTTCTTCAGCATCTCCGGTTCCGACTTCGTAGAGATGTTCGTAGGCGTAGGCGCAAGCCGTGTAAGGGATCTGTTTGCAGATGCCAAGAAGAACGCGCCCTGCATCATCTTTATAGACGAGATCGATGCCGTGGGCCGCAGAAGAGGCGCAGGCATAGGCGGCGGCAACGACGAGCGCGAGCAGACCCTCAACCAGCTGCTGGTAGAGATGGACGGCTTCGATGCCAACGAGGGTATAATAGTCCTGGCCGCAACCAACCGCCCGGACGTTCTGGACCCGGCCATTCTCAGGCCCGGCCGTTTCGACCGCCAGGTCACCATCTCCACACCGGACGTTAAGGGCAGGGAAGAGGTCTTCAAGCTCTACGCAAAGAACAAGAACATAGACTCGGATGTGGACCTTGGCGTTCTGGCAAGGCGCACACCGGGCTTCACACCTGCAGACATAGAAAACATGATGAACGAGGCGGCACTGCTCACCGCGCGCCGCAACGGAACAGTCATTCACATGGAGGAGCTGGAAGAGGCCATCACCCGCGTCATAGCAGGCCCGCAGAAGCGCAGCCGCGTTATGAGCGATAAAGAACGCAGGCTCACAGCCTTCCACGAGGCAGGCCACGCCGTAGTAATGAGGTCTACCCCGGGCTCCGACCCCGTACACCAGGTAACCATCATGCCGCGCGGCACCGCGGGCGGATTCACCATGCAGCTGCCGGAAGAGGACCACTACTACGTCACCAAAACGGAAATGTACAACGATATCATGCATCTGCTGGGCGGCCGCATCGCCGAGAGCCTTGTAATGGGAGACATCTCCACCGGCGCGTCCAACGATCTGGAGCGCGCCACCAAGCTGGCTCACGACATGGTCGTAAAGTACGGCATGAGCGATGCTCTCGGCCCCATCAACTACTCCAGCAACGACGAAGTCTTCCTCGGCAGGGACTACACCACCAAGCAGAACTACTCTGAAGAGCTTGCTTCCAAGATAGACAAGGAAGTCCGCCGCATAATAGACAGCGCCTACGCAGACGCAGAAAAGCTCCTTAAGGACCACATGACTGAGCTGGAGCGCGTTGCAAACGCCCTTCTGGAGATGGAGACCCTGGACGGCGAGGAATTCGAGGCCATCTACAGCAACACCAGGACCGTAGAAGAGCTCCAGGCCCAGGACAAGAAAAAGGCCGAGGAGTGGAGAAAGATAGAGGAAGCAGAGGCTAAGGAGCGCGCCGAAAGAGAGGCTCACGAGGCAGCACTTGCAGAGGCAAGGGAGGCCGAGGAAAGCGGCTGGCGCACTGCCATCATAGACGAAAGGGGCAATGTAAAGCGCATCGTCCCTGGCAGCATCAGGAACCTCACCCCAAAGGCCCCGGCCGCAGACGACTCTGCTGAAAAGCATGCAAACACCGCAGAAACGGTGGAAGAAGATAAAAAAGACGCAGCCAATGCTGCAGAACAAGGCGTTGATGCCGAAAAGGATGAAGAGTAATGAGTGAAACATTCAGCAACAACCTTATCAACGGCGCCATCTATCACCTGCTGAACTTCGAGAAATACTCCAGCTTCCAGCAGGCGGCAAGGCAGGCAGCTATCAACAACAACTTCCAGATAGTGCTGTTCTCCAGCGATTTCAACGTTATCTTTTCCGTTGAGACCCGCCACACCATAAGCATAGAGGACGCTGTACGCACAAGGCTGGATCAGGGGGATTTCGACAAGGAATCCAAAGGAGCCAAGCTAGATGTCCGCGGCGTTGAGACTTATTGGAGTCCCATAGAAATAGCCGGCATCAGGTACTACATCCTGCTTGTAGACAACGAAAAGTACTACACTCAGGAGGAGATCACCAAGCTGGGCGAGATCATAGAGCTTGCCATGGGCATGTGGAACTACGCGCCGGAAAGGGATCCCGCAGCGGAAATGATCAGAGCACTTAGGCGCGGCAACCGCGGCCTGGCTCACACGCTGCTTACAGAGCAGGGCCTTAAAGAAAGCGAGCTCGAGGGCGTGTTCCTGGTAACAGGTATCAACAAGGACGACGCGCTGCAGACGCTGGCATCCTTTGAGACCGACTACCACCTGCGCACCCTGCGCATAGTAGAGCCGGACGAGATCGTAGGCGTGCTCCTGCACTCCGCAGACTGCGTAAACTTCGGCGAGGCCGAATGGAAGGAATTCGCCAAGAAGATGGCGTCCTACGGCGCCCAGAAGACCTTCCACGTCTACAACAGCGGCGGAATAGAAGGCTTGTGCAGCTCCTTCCAGCTGATCAACAAGACAGAGGCCTTTGTGCAGTTCATCTTCCCCTACAAGCGCTCCTTCTCCAAGTTCGAACTTGCGCTTGCGGCAAACTGCGTAAACATCTGCATGAGCGAAAACGACAGCAGCGTAAAGCGCTACTATCTTGACCTTATAAGGCCCTTTGCGGACGTTCCCGACAGCAAGGCAAAGCAGCTCATGGAGACCCTGGAGGTATTCGTCCTGGACGCAGGTCTGTCCTCCTCCAAGGCGGCTAAGCTCATGAACGTGCACGTCAACACCGTGCAGTACAGGCTCAAGCGCATCAGGGAGATCCTGGGCGCGGATATAACAGCTAACACCATCGTTCCGGGGCTCATGATGGCCCTGGCGGTGCAGCGTATAGAAAAGGAGGCAGGCCCATTCTAAGGAAGGGCTAAGCAAAGCATGTTACTGGCATTCGACGTAGGAAACACCAACATTGTAATGGGTCTCTACTCCGGCAAGGATCTTAAGGGATCCTGGCGTATGGAGACCAACCAGAAGAAGAGCGCAGACGAGTACGCAGTATTCATCCGCCAGCTCTTTGAGGTCCACAACTTCACCTTCGACCAGGTGGACGATGTTATCATCTCCACGGTAGTTCCGTCCATGACCTACACCCTGCAGCATATGTCGCGCTACTATTTCAGCTGCGAGCCAATAATCGTAGGGCCTGGAGTCAAGACAGGGCTCATCGTAAAGTACGACAACCCCAAGATGCTGGGCGCGGACAGAATAGTCAACAGCGTTGCAGCCCTTGCAAAGTACAAGGCTCCGCTGATAATAATCGACTTCGGTACAGCAACCACCTTCTGCGCAGTGTCCGACAAGAACGAGTACCTGGGTGGCGCTATTGCCCCGGGACTCAAGATCTCGTCCGAGGCTCTGTTCGAAAAGACCGCTAAGCTGCCGCGTGTTGAGATAGAGGCCCCCAAGAGGGCTATCTGCCACAACACCACCGAAGGCATGCAGGCAGGTCTGGTATTCGGCCACATAGGCATGACCGAATACATCGTGCGCCGCATGAAGGAAGAGATAAAGCAGATCACCGGAGAGGACAAGCCCGTAACTGTTATAGGTACCGGCGGTATGGCCTACATAATCAAGGACAATTCGGACTGCATAGATATTATAGACAGGATGCTCACCCTTGAGGGTCTGCAGCTGATCTACGAAAAGAACAAGCCGGAGAACAAGTAATGCCGGAGTTTTTAGGACTGAAGCTGGCTTCGCCTCTGGTCCTTGCTCCGCTGGCCGGAATATCCGACATGCCCATGAGGCTGCTTGCGCACGAAAAAGGCGCGGCGCTGTCCTACACGGAGATGGTCTCCGCCAAGGGTCTGTATTATAAGAGCCCGGGGTCGGAGGAGCTGTTGCAGATAAGCCCGGACGAAGGCCCTGTAGGCATACAGATCTTCGGACACGAGCCGGAAATGATAGCCTTTGCGGCAGATCACCTGAAGGACCGGCCCAACGCTTTCCTGGATATGAACATGGGCTGTCCGGTGCCAAAGGTGGTAAAGAACCACGAGGGCTCCGCAATGCTCCTGGATCCGGACAACGCGGCCCGCTGCGTGGAAGCAGCCGTAAAGCACAGCGGCGGCAAGCCCGTAACCATCAAGATGCGCACCGGCTTCGGCACTTCGGGGACGGTTCTCAGGTGCCAACTTCACAAAAGTATGAGCGAAGTGCAACCTGAAACGGATCTGCCAAGCTGGGAGACCCCGGCGGGAACTTACGACGCGCCTAAGTACGCTAAGCTGATGGAGAGCGCCGGAGCAAGCGCCATAGCGGTGCACGGACGTACCAGGGAGCAGTACTACAGCGGCAAAGCGGACTGGAACGCCATCAAGAGCGTGGCAGAGGCCGTAAAGATCCCGGTCATAGGCAACGGAGACGTTGCCTCAGCGGAGGACGCAAGGCGCATGATCGCTCAGACCGGCTGCAGTCTGGTAATGATAGGCCGGGCCGCCCTCGGAAACCCCTGGATCTTCAGCGAGTGGGACCACCCGGAAGCCGCAAAGCGTTTCCAGAGCGCGGAGGCCATAGCCGCAGAGATGCTAAGGCACTTTAAGCTTCTGGCGGAGCTCAAAGGGGATCACCTGGCCGTGCTGCAGATGCGCAAGCACTTCGGCTGGTACACCAAAGGCGTGCGCGGGGCAGCAGAGCTCCGGAGAATGGTAAATACAGCAGCAACTGCTGATGAATTAAAAAAGTACATAGACGCGGCGGCAGAGCTTGTTATCGGCCGCAGCGAGTAAGAAGAGGAGAAATAAAATGGCAGAAGAAATACTTTTTACACAAGAAGGTTACGACAAATTAGTTGAAAAGCACGATTACCTTATTTCTGTAAGGCGCCGCGAGGTCACCGAGCACCTGCAGGTCGCAAGGTCCTTCGGAGACCTTTCCGAGAACGCTGAATACGATGCAGCAAAGGAAGAGCAGGCTAAGCTGGAAGCTGAGATAGAGCAGCTGGACTACCAGATCCGCAACGCCCGCATAGTAACTGAGGAAGAGCTCAACGCCGGCAAGGTCAACCTGGGCCTCACCGTTACCATCAAGGACCTCAAGACCAAGGAGGTCTTCGATTACAAGATCGTTGGTATCACCGAGTCCGATCCTCTCGAAGGCCTTATCTCCAACGAGTCCCCGGTAGGCAGCGCGCTGATGGGCAAGCAGAAGGGCGATAAGATCGAAGTCGTCATCGACAGCAAGGACGCCACCGAAGGCACAGTCCTCCACTATCAGATCCTCGACATCAAAAAGCAATAGCACTCGGGGACGGTTCTCAGGTGCCGAATTCACAAATCCGCTATTATAATTAACAAAGAAACAGATATAATGAACGAAAACGCAACAAATCAGGCCGCAGAGCGCGACCTTTCCGAACAGACTCAAATAAGGATGCAGAAGCTGGCAGACCTTCAGGCCGCCGGCCAGAACCCTTATGTAATCACAAAGTACCCCCAGGACGCCTTCTCCGCAGATCTTAAGGAAGAGTTCAAGGAGCTCCCCAATGAGACCGACGCCGGCAAGAAGGTCCACCTGGCAGGCCGCCTTATGTCCAAGCGCGTTATGGGCAAGGCAAGCTTTGCTCACCTCCGCGACGACAAGGGCGACATCCAGCTCTACGTCCGCAGGGACGAGCTGGGCGACGAGCCCTACGCAGCCTTCAAGAAGCTGGACATAGGCGATGTTCTCGGCGTTTGCGGCGAGGTCTTCCGCACCAAGACCGGAGAGCTCTCCGTCCGCGCGGAGGAGATAACCCTGCTGTCCAAGTGCCTGCACCCGCTGCCCGAAAAGTTCCACGGCCTTACAGACACGGAGCTCCGCTACCGCCAGCGCTATCTGGACCTCATGGTCAACCCGGAGGTCAAGGAGACTTTTGTAAAGCGCAGCGCAGTGCTCCGCGGCATCAGAAAGTACATGGACGACCTCGGCTATCTGGAGGTCGAGACCCCAATACTCACCCCGTTCGAGATCGGCGCCTCCGCAAGGCCCTTCACCACCCACCACAACACTCTGGATATGGACATGGTCCTGCGCATCGAGACCGAGCTCTACCTTAAGAGGCTCATCGTGGGCGGCATAGACCGCGTCTACGAGATCGGCCGCATCTTCCGCAACGAAGGCATGGACCCCAAGCACAATCCGGAGTTCACGTCCATTGAAATGTACCAGGCGTACACTAATTTGGACGGTATGATGGATCTTGTCGAAGGTCTGATAAAATATCTGGCCGACACCGTCTGCGGCACAAGGCAGATCAGCTACCAGGGCAAGGAAATAGACCTGGACAACTGGAGCCGCATGACCATGAAGGAAGCCGTCAAGAAGTACAGCGGCGTGGATTTCGACCTGGTCAAGACAGACGAGGAGGCCATAGAGCTGGCTAAGAAGCACGGCGTTGAGCTGCCGGAGGTCAAGACCATTGGCAACATCCTGCCGGAGTTCTTTGACGCGTTCGTGGAGGACAAGCTGGTGCAGCCGACCTTCATCTACGACTACCCGGTGGAGATATCCCCGCTTGCAAAGCGCAAGCCGAACGACCCCGCCTACACTGAGCGTTTCGAGTTCTTCATCAACTGCACGGAGTTCGGCAACGCGTTCTCCGAGCTGAACGACCCGATAGACCAGCGCCAGCGTTTCGAGCGCCAGGTTGCGGAGCGCAAGGCCCTTGAGCCTGCCGCAAAGTGCCAGGTGGACTACGATTTCGTTAACGCGCTTGAGTACGGCATGCCTCCCACAGGCGGCCTTGGCATTGGCGTGGACAGGCTCGTAATGCTCCTTACCGACAGCGCAAGCATCCAGGACGTTCTCCTCTTCCCGACAATGAAGACCTTAAAGACACACATGAACGAAAATGGTGTACTCATTGAGGAGGAAGAAACAAGTGAGGAAAAGGCAGCTGAGGCGGCTCCTGCAGTCAATGCAAACGACCCGTCCATGCCTATCTTCGACGCGAAGAAGCCTGACTATAACAGCCTCGTGATCGAGCCGCTGTTCGAGGATCTGGTCGATTTCGAGACCTTCTCCAAGTCCGATTTCCGTGCTGTAAAGGTCCTCGAATGCGAAGCTGTTCCGAAGTCCAAGAAGCTCCTGAAGTTCACCCTGGACGACGGTTCTGGCGAGAAACGGACGATTTTAAGCGGTATTCACGCCTTCTATGAGCCTGAACAGCTCGTCGGCAAGACCTGTATCGCTATCGTCAATCTGCCTCCGCGCAAGATGATGGGCATCGATTCCTGCGGTATGCTGATCAGTGCCGTCCATAAGGAAGGCGAAGAAGAAAAGCTTCATCTTCTGATGGTGGATCCGAGCAT
>CADALS010000015.1 GCA_902788795.1 uncultured Eubacteriales bacterium
GCGGAGCTCAAGTTCTTCGTAACAGCGCGTTCGGACGTCCGCGCGCAGAGAAGGGCGCTGGATCTTAAGGCTGCCGGTCAGCCCTGCGATGTTGCGCAGATACAAAAGGAAATAGAGGAAAGGGATTACCGGGATTCCCACAGGGCAGCAAGCCCTCTGGTAA
Source organism: uncultured Eubacteriales bacterium (assembly GCA_902788795.1). Classification (GTDB taxonomy): domain Bacteria; phylum Bacillota; class Clostridia; order Peptostreptococcales; family Anaerovoracaceae; genus RUG13409. The sequence continues at coordinate 164 of CADALS010000015.1, forward strand.
GGGTGCCGGAAGCCATTCTTGTGGATACATCAGACTGCGGAGCGCAGGAGAGCCTGGACTTTATGCTTAAGCATATAAGGCAGGTAACAGGGGAACAGGATGTATAAAAACGATAAGAAAAATATAGCATTAACAGCGCTGCTGTTCGTGTGCTTTATAGTGTTTACCGCGCTGGTCAGCACTGTGGATGTAGCGGCTATAGGCCCGCAGGGAAGCAGCGTCGGCTTTGCAAAGGTCAACCAGGCTGTTTCGGAAGTATTTCCCTACAGCGATCCTTTCTACCTTATAAGCAAGTACCTTGGCTACCTGGCGCTTTTGATATGCGCCGCGTTCGGCGTGCTTGGGCTTGCCCAGCTGATCTCAAGAAAGAGCCTCCGCAAGGTGGACCCGGAGCTGGTGCTTCTGGGCGCGTTTTATGTAGCTGTCATCATATTCTATGTAATGTTTATGGTGGTGGTAGTCAACTACCGTCCTGTGCTGGAGGACGGCGCTCTGGAGAGCTCTTATCCGTCTTCGCATACCATGCTGGCTGTCTGCGCGTTTGTGAGCGCATCCATGTATATAGCAAGGACAGGGCTTTCCGATGGTATAAAGAAGGCAATAAAGATAGTTATGATAGTGCTTACCATTGCTATGGTGTATACGCGCATGGCAAGCGGGGTGCACTGGTTTACGGATATCGTGGGCGGCGTGCTGCTTTCAGCTGCTCTGCTTATGATGTATAAGGCTGCAATCTCCCACGTTACGCAGGCAAGGCTTGCAGCGGCGGAGGCTCCGGCAGAGCCGGATGTCCCGGCTGCTGATCCTGTTGATGAGGCTCTGGCAGAAGAAGATGCTGCTAAGGAAGAAGCTCCTGCAGCAGACGATGCGCAGGAAGATAAGCCTGCCGCAGACGGCGCGGAGGGCTCAGACGAGGCCGTCTAGAACGCTTTCCAACTGCATAAGATCATTTACAGTCGCATCCTGACCAACGTCCTGATGCGGCTTTTTTCTGTTCACCCAAACGGCGTGCATTCCAAGGGAAAGCGGGGTTTTAACGTCCTCGTTCAAAGAATCACCGATAAAGACTGCTTCGGATGGCTCTATGCCTTCGGCCTTTAGTATTGCGTGGTAGAACTGCGGCTTTGGCTTGTAGCACTTAAGGCTTTCGGAGGTGTAGTAAGCATCCGCCTCTATGCCGTCCTTAGCAAGGTGGTGGTACATAAGGAAGTCGTCCGTGTTGGAGCCTATGACTACGCGGTATTTTTTGCGCAGGGCATCTATGGCGGCGCGGCTTTCGGGGTAGGGGATGCGCTTTAAAGCCTCGGCAAGAGTCGCGTCGTAGGCGGGAGCCGGGTCTGCCATGCAGCCGTAGTGGCCGAACAGCCAGCCTATGCGGTCCCGGAACATCTGCTGTTCAAAGCGGAAGCCTTCTTCCAGCTCCGCTGCGCGGTAGTAGCGCCCCCACAGGGCGTGGAACTCTTCCTTGTCCGTCTCAAAACCGTGCTCAAGAAGGTGGGTGCGTACTATCTCGGCCGACCCGCCGCTTTTTACCTGTATTATCGTATCGTAAACATCGAATATAAGGGCCTTTATCATGGGGTCCTGCCTTTCGGACTGACTGCATAGTGCCTGCAAACATTGTATCATAAGCTCGCCGGATATGGTATAATCTGTTGAAATATCATGTAAAAGGAGACTGATCATGAGAAAAGAACTCGGAAGAAAGCCCCTCATATTCCCTCAGCCGGTGCTTATCATAGGCAGCTACGCAGAGGACGGCACGCCGGATCTTATGAACGCGGCCTGGGGCGCGGTAGGGGACGACCACCAGGTGTTCCTGTGCCTTTCCCCGGAGCACAAAACAGTAAAGAACATACTCGCAAAAAAGGAATTCACGGTAAGCATAGCTACCGAAGACCAGCTTGCGGCCTGCGATTACGTGGGCATAGTTTCCGCAAACAAGGATCCGGATAAGGTCGCCAAGTCCGGGCTGCATGTCAGCAAGGCAGCGCATGTGGATGCTCCTGTTGTGGATGAGCTTCCTTTGGTTCTGGAATGCCGCCTGGTATCCTACGAGGACGAGCATTGCCATCTGTTTGGGGATATAGTCTGCACCTCCGCAGACGAGCGCGTGCTTACGGACGGCAAGGTGGATGTTTCCAAGCTCAAACCGCTGATCTACGATATCGAGAGCCATAATTACTGGAGCTTCGGAAAGCCGGCAGGCAAGGCGTTTTCTGCAGGTAAAGCTCTGATAAAGTAACTTGATCTTTTAGCACATTCCCCGCAAATAACACTTGAACTGCGAACAAATGTTCGCTATAATATACTTGCAGGGGGATGCAATGAAGGTAATTTCAAGGCCCATAGACACTATCGTAGTGTTCCGGGGCGGAAGCAAGCCGCTTCCTTACAAGTTCAAATATACGGATGCAGCCGGCGGCAGCAGGGAAGTTTACGTCGGGCGCATTTTGCTTGCGGAAAAGCTTAAAGTAGCGGGCCGTCAGGTCTTTACATACGATTGTCAGAGCAATATAGAGGGCAGGGAAAGGCGCTACCAGATAAAATATCACGTGGACGATCAGCGCTGGGAGCTTTCCAAAATGTAAGTTTGTTTGCGTGCTTTGGATGCTGCAAATAATTCTGTTTTTTGCATCAACTTTTGCTTGACATAAAGGCCTTTAGATGCTATTATCTTTCGTGCAGTCGCTCCGAAGGGGCGTCCGCAAGCTTATGTGGCGGGATGGCTCAGCTGGCTAGAGCACTCGGTTCATACCCGAGGTGTCGTGGGTTCAAGTCCCTCTCCCGCTACCATTTTTGGCCCGGTAGTTCAGCAGGTTAGAATGCCAGCCTGTCACGCTGGAGGTCACCGGTTCGAGCCCGGTTCGGGTCGCCATTTTTTATGACATACGGTGGGTGTCGTCAAGCGGTTAAGACCCTGGGTTGTGGCTCCAGTACACGAGAGTTCGAATCTCTCCACCCACCCCATATCACTAACCAACCGTATTTTGCAGGGGTATCGCCAAGCGGTAAGGCAACGGATTCTGATTCCGTCATCCGGGGGTTCAAATCCCTCTACCCCCGCCATTTTTTTAAGGCGACATAGCCAAGTGGTAAGGCGCAGGTCTGCAAAACCTCTACTCCCCGGTTCAAATCCGGGTGTCGCCTCCAAGAAAAAAGCAGTGCTTTTGGCACTGCTTTTTCTTTGGAGTGAGAGGATGTAGGATTTGACCTGGCTTTGCTTATGATGTAAAATCAAGGGTAGTTTTGATCAGGATATGTTGTCATCAAGGAGATAGTCATGGCACTGTTTGGAAAGAAACACAGCTACACATCGTTTGCGATAGCGCGGGACAGGTTCGCCATAGCCTGCCGCAGGTTCGGGCCGAAAGACCCCGTCGGAAAGCCCCCTGTGATAGTAAGCCACGGTTTTATGGGCACTCAGAAGACGACCGAGGATTACGCGGCAAAATTCGCGGAGTGGGGGTATACCGCCTACACCTTCGATTTCGTCGGCGGAGCTCCAAGAAACAGCAGCACCGGCTCCATGGCAGACATGTCTGTCATGACAGAAAAACAAGATCTTTTTACGGTCATGGACCATGTGCTGTCCGAGACCGGAGCGCAGAAAGTCATACTCATGGGCTGCAGCCAGGGCGGCTTCGTAAGCGCTCTTGCCGCATCGGAAAAGCCTCAGCTCGTGGATAAGCTCGTGCTGTTCTATCCGGCGCTTTGCATCCCTGACGATTCCCGTAGCGGAAAGATGATGTTCTTCAGGTTCGACCCCGGGAACGTTCCTGCCGAGGTAAAACTCATAGGAAGGCTTAAGATCAGCCATAACTATATAACCGAGATGCAGGACTTCGACCCATTCGAGTCTGCGTGCCTGTTCCCGGGAGACACCCTGATAGTCCACGGCACCAAGGACAAGATCGTAGATATAAACTACTCCAAGTGCGCCTACACTGCGTTCTGCAGGAACTCAGGCGCGGAAAACAAGCACTTTTTCGAGATCCAGGGAGGCGCCCACGGCTTTTCTGCAAAGCACGATATCGTAGCCACCGAGGCCTTAAAGCAGTTCCTGGACGGCCTTTCCGAGGTCATAACAGTAGATGTTAAAGTCCTTAAGACAAGGACCGTTCAGTCCGGAGAACTCAGGACAAAATACATACCGTTCGAGGGCGGGGCCAAGAGCCGCTTCTTTGCAGGAAACATACTGCCCGGGGCGGTGGACACCTGGAAATGGCAGGGCAAGCAGCTGGAGAGCTGCTGCGCTTCCTACGTGCTCAGCGGCTTCGATCTTAAAGGCCAGCCATGCCACATAACCATAAACAACCGCTCCAAAGACGGGCGGAACTGGCAGCCGGAGGTCTTTACGGACAGCAAGGCCCTGGACTTTATAAACACCCAGCAGTGCAGCGCCGTTTTTGAGCCCAGAAAAGGCGGCCCCGTAATACATATCTTCGCAAAAGCATAGTGTTTTTAAAGCTATTTATGGTATAATAATCTGGTTGCGCTTAAAGCACAAAAAGAAAGGAGGGATCACCGATGCACGAGCTTACAGAACTGATGGAATCCATACTGGAGAAGCTGCGATCTAAACAGTACGCTAAGCTTCGCCTTCAGCTGGACGAGCTGGAGCCGGCAGATATTGCCGAGATCATGGAGACCCTCTTAGACGACGGAGAGATCGGAGAATCCGAACTCACCGTGCTCTACAGGCTCCTGCCCAAAGACCTTGCGGCAGATGTCTTCATAGAGCTCAATCCGGACATGCAGGAAAACCTCATCACTGCATTCTCGGATAAGGAACTTCAGGCAGTCCTGGACGACATGTATCTGGACGATACAGTAGACGTCATCGAGGAAATGCCTGCCAACGTAGTAAAGCGTATACTCAAGAACGTAGACGCCCAGACACGCAGCAACATCAACCAGATACTAAACTATCCGGAAGACTCCGCAGGCTCCATCATGACCATAGAGTATGTGGATCTGTCTCCGGAGATGACTGTTCAGGACGCGTTCGACCACATACGCAAAACAGGTATAGACAAAGAAACAGTCTACACCTGCTACGTAACAGAAAAGAAAAAACTCGTCGGCTTCGTATCCGTAAGGGATCTTCTTATGAACCCCTACGAGGCAAAGATAGCCGATATAATGGACGATAACGTAATATCCGTCCAGACCACGGACGATAAGGAAGAAGTAGCCAACGTCCTTTCCAAGTACGATATGATAGCCGTGCCCGTAGTGGACAAAGAGGGCAGGCTGGTCGGTATCGTAACCGTAGACGATGCTATCGACGTCCTTACCGAAGAGGCTACAGAGGATATCGAAAAGATGGCAGCTATCACGCCGTCCGAGCATCCTTACCTGCGCAGCACCGCGTGGGAGATATGGAAGCAGAGGATACCATGGCTTTTGCTGCTGATGGTTTCTGCCACATTCACAGGCATGATAATCACCAATTTCGAATCCGCCCTGGCAGCCCAGGTGGCTCTTACGGCCTTCATTCCCATGCTTATGGATACCGGCGGAAACTCCGGTTCTCAGGCAAGCGTCACCATAATCCGCGGACTTTCCCTGGGAGACATAGAATTCTCGGATATCCTTAAAGTCATCTGGAAGGAATTCCGCGTATCCATACTCTGCGGAATATCGCTTTCCGTGGTTGCTTTCGGAAAGATCATGCTGGTGGATCATCTGCTGATGCACAACGACGAGATAACCCCGCTGGTAGCCCTGGTGATCTGCTCGGCTCTGGCGCTGACAGTCGTTATCGCAAAGCTTGTTGGCTGCACGCTGCCGCTTTTCGCAAAAAAGATAGGCTTCGACCCTGCCGTTATGGCATCGCCGTTCATAACCACCATAGTAGATGCGCTGTCGCTTATGATCTACATGAATCTGGCAACACTTATACTTGGGTTGTAATAAATGTTATAAGAATAATGAATAAGGGCCTAAAACAGCTTGAAGAATTATTCATTATTTAGTAAAATAACTTAGATATCTCACGATATGTAATTAAAGTTAAAGATAAGGAGAAGCGATTATGATTCTAGACAAAGAACATGCAATGCTGCAGAAGCTTTATCGCCAGTTCGCCGAGACCGAATTCACCAAGGAACTCCTTGAGGAATTAGAAGAGACCGGCGAATTCAACAGAGAGATCCACGACAAAATGGCGAAGTACGGCTTTATGGGCGTAAAGATCCCCAAGCAGTATGGCGGAGCAGGCGGAGACTATCTGGCTTACGCACTGCTGATCGAGGAATTTGCGCGCGTCAGCTGCGTTCTTTCCATCTATGCCAACACTTCCAACTCTCTTGGCGGCGGCCCGCTTATGCTTGCCGGCTCCGAAGAGCAGAAGAAGAAATACCTCCCGCAGGTAGCAGACGGAAGCAAGATCATGGGCTTCGCGCTCACAGAGCCTGGTGCAGGTTCTGATGCAGGCGGAATGACCTCCACAGCCGTTCTCGACGGAGACGAGTGGGTGCTCAACGGCCGCAAGACCTTCATTTCCGGTGCTCCGTTCGACGATTGGATCATGGTATTTGCACAGACCGATCCTTCCCAGAAGGGAAGCCGCGGCATATCCCTCTTTATACTCGATACAAAGCTCCCCGGAGTTTCCTTCGGTGCTCACGAGAACAAGATGGGTATCATAGGATATCCTACCTCCGACCTCATCATGGAAGATGTACGCATCCCCAAGGATTGCCTGGTAGGAGAGCTCAACAAGGGCTTCAGCTACGCTATGAAGACCCTGGACGGCGGCCGTCTTGGTATGGCTGCTCAGGCAGTAGGCGTTGCCCAGAGCTGCTTAGAGGAAGCCACAAAGTATGCTAAGGAAAGAAAGCAGTTCGGCAGAAGGATCGCAGACTTCCAGGGCATCAGCTTCATGCTCGCAGACATGGCTACAGACGTAGAGGCTGCAAGACAGCTTGTTTACCACGCTGCACAGCTCAAGGATGCCAACAGCCCGGACGCTACACTTGCTTGCTCCATCGCCAAGTACTTTGCCGCAGAAGCTGCTAACCGCTGTGCTTACAAGGCAGTGCAGATCCACGGCGGATACGGCTACATCAAGGAGTACAAGGTAGAAAGACTCTACAGAGATGCCCGCATCACCTCCATCTACGAAGGTACCTCTCAGGTACAGCAGATGGTCATCGCATCCAACATTCTGAACAAGATCAAGTAAGGAGGGCAGGAAATGAAAATATTTGTAACAGTAAAGCAGGTTCCTGATACTTCCGGTAAGGTCGCAGTTAAGGCTGACGGAACACTCGACAGAGCTTCCATGCAGACCATCACCAACCCGGACGACCTCAATGCAGTAGAAGCTGCTCTCACACTTAAGGACGAGTACGGCTACAAAGTAGTAGCATTCTGCATGGGACCCCCGCCAGCTGAACCAATGCTCAGAGAGCTCATCGCTATGGGCGTGGACGAAGCAGTCCTCATCTCCGGCAGAGAATTCGGCGGATCCGATACCTACGCTACTTCCCAGATCATAGCAGCAGCTATCGATCACTACGGAATAGAAGAGGACGACATCATCCTCGCAGGCCGTCAGGCTATCGACGGAGATACCGCTCAGGTAGGTCCGCAGATCGCTGAAAAGCTTGGTCTTCCCCAGATCACCTACGCAGGCGATATCAAGAAGGAAGGCAACACTCTTACAGTAAAGAGAATACTGGAAGACGGATACATGATGATCAAGGTCCAGACACCGTGCATGATCACCTGCATCAAGGAGCTCAACACTCCGAGATACATGACCGTAAGCGGAGTCCTGGGTGCATGGGAGAAGCCGCTCACCATCTACGACTACCCCACACTGCAGGATCATCCTCTCATCGACAAGTCCACCATCGGTCTTAAGGGATCCCCGACAAACATCTATAAGTCCTTCACACCTCCTCAGAAGGGTGTTGGCACGATGCTCAAGGGCGACGGCAAGGACACAACCAACGAGCTGGCAAGCATCCTTGCTGCTAAGCACATAATCTAAGGGAGGATATGACAATGGCTTATGATAGTTCCAAAATAGAAGATTTCAAGAATGTATGGGTCTTCTGCGAGCAGCGTCAGGGCGTTATGATGCCCACCACCTTCGAACTTATCTCCGAAGGCAGAAAGCTCGCTGATGAGCTTGGCGTAGACCTCTGCGGCATCCTCCTTGGAGATAACGTAGACGGTATCGCAGCTGAGCTCGGCGGATACGGCGCAGACAAGGTCCTTGTCTACAACAGCCCGCTCCTCAAAGACTATACAACAGATGCCTACACAAAGGTCATCTGCGATGCAGTAGAAGAGTTCAAGCCTGAAGTTATGATCTTCGGCGCTTCCAACATCGGAAGAGACCTGGCTCCCCGCTGCGCAGCAAGGCTCCACACCGGACTTTGCGCAGACTGCACTCACCTCGACATAGACCTCAACGGATATATCGAGTTCCTCAAGACCGGTTCTTCTCTGGACGTAGAGCACATGAGCTTCGAATCCAAGCTCTTCGACGTTAACAAGAACCTCAAGATGACCCGTCCGGCATTCGGCGGCCACCTCATGGCTACCATCGTTTGCCCCAGGTTCAGGCCTGCTATGGCTACAGTCCGTCCTGGCGTTATGAAGAAGAGACCCTTCGACGAAGCCGGAACAAAGAAGGTAGTTATAGAGCATCCCGCATTCCAGCTTGCTGAGTCCGACATCAAGACTCAGGTACTGGAAGTCGTAAAGGCTACCAAGAAGCTCGTAGACCTCATAGGCGCAGACGTTATCGTTTCCGTCGGCGCAGGTATCGGTAAGGACGTAGAGAAGGGCATCGCTCTTGCAGAAGAGCTTGCTGCAGTTCTCGGCGGCGTTGTAGGCGCTTCCCGTGCCGCAGTAGACGCTGGCTACATCACTGCTGATCACCAGGTAGGACAGACCGGTAAGACCGTTCATCCGAAGATCTACATTGCCCTTGGTATCTCCGGTGCTATCCAGCACAAGGCAGGTATGCAGGATTCCGAGTGCATCATCGCTGTCAACAAGAACGAAGCAGCTCCTATATTCGAAGTTGCTGACTACGGCATCGTAGGCGATCTCTTCAAGGTAGTTCCTGAAATGATCGAGTCCTTCAAGGCAGTAAAGGAAGCTAAGTAATAGCTTTATAAGTTAAGGCATCGGGCGGAGCATATCTGCCTGATGCCTCCTTTTTTAAAGGGAGGATATAATGGCAAAATTTATAACAGCACGCGAAGCTGCAAAGCTTATTCCGGATGGCGCTACTGTAGGCGTAGCCGGTATGGGTCTTTCCGGATGGCCCGAAGGCATAGCCTGCGCTATCAGAGACAACTACAAAGAAACAGGACATCCCTGCGGACTTAGCATAAAGCAGGGTTCTGCTCTGGGCGACTGGGGCAACGGAAACAAGTACATCGGCTGGGACCGCACCAAGAGAGAAGACGGCCCGGATCTTGAGCATGGCAACCGCGGTATGACAAGACTCGGCGAAGCCGGCCCCGGACTTGTTGCCAAGTGGACCTCCGCCCACATAGGAAGCGCATTCACTCTCTGCGACCAGGCAAGAGCTAACCAGCTCGCAAGCTGGTGCCTGCCCCAGGGCGTTATAATCAACCTCTGGAGAGAGATAGGCGCAGGCCGTCCCGGACTTATCACCAAGACCGGTCTTGGTACCTTCGTAGACCCCAGAGTTGAAGGCGGCCGCATGAACCAGGCTGCAAAGGACTCCGGAGAGGAAGTAGTAAAGCTCATAGAGTTCGGCGGAGAGGAATACCTCTTCTACCCGACCTTCAAAGTAGACGTTGCTCTCCTCAGAGGAACCATCGCAGACGAGAACGGCAACATTTCCTTCGCTCACGAATCCGTTATCAACGAAGGCTTTGCAGTAGCAAACGCTGTTAAGCACTGCGGCGGTATCGTAATAGTCCAGGTAGAGTACCTTGCAAAGAAGGAAACACTCAACCCCAAGGACATCAAGATCCCCTGCAACCTCGTAGACTACGTAGTATGGGACAACGATCCTATGCACTGCTGGCAGGCAGAGGGAGACTACTGGGAACCCTCATTCTCCGGCCAGATCAGAAAGCCGCTCAACGCTATAGAGCCGCTGCCTTTCGACGACAGAAAGGTAATACTCAGAAGAGCAGCTATGGAAGTCCGCAAGGGCAACATACTCAACCTGGGTGTAGGTATGCCTGCTGAGATGGCTCGCGTCATCAACGAGGAAGGCTTCACCAACGACATCATCATGAGCACAGAGTCCGGTATGGTAGGCGGCGTTCCTTCCGCACTGCCAAGCTTCGGTTCTGCTTACAACCCGGAAGCTATCATCTCCCCGCACGACATGTTCGACTTCATCTCCGGCGGCGGACTGGATGTTACCTGCCTTGGTATAGGCGAGATCGACAAGGACGGCAACAACAACGTTTCCAGAATGGGTTCCAGGCTCACAGGCCCCGGCGGATTCATAGACATCACCGCTGCTACCAAGAAGGTAATCTTCGTTGGAACACTCACCGGCTACAACAAGAAGGCTCAGAAGGAGTTCCCGAAGTTCCTGGAGCACGTAAGCCAGATCACTTTCTCCGGAAAGTACGCTCCTGACTATCAGGAAGTCCTCTACATCACCGAAAGAGCAGTATTCAAGCTCATAGACCACAAGCTCACTCTCATCGAGTACAAGCCGGGTCTTGACGTTGAAAAGGACATCATCGCAAAGATGGAGTTCAGACCTGTTATTTCGCCGGATCTTAAGGAAATGCCCAAGGAGATCTTCCAGGAGAAGTGGGGCGGCCTCGGAAAGACAATGCTCGCAAACGAGTAAGCAGTGCTTCGTGTAAAATAACAAAGCTCAAAAGCATTGTAAGATCAATAGAAGAGCCAGGCTCAGGCATATTCGGGCAGGGCTCTTCTTTTTATGTTTTTTGTAGTATTCTCCAAAAATAAACTTGTAGCTAATTCCAACATACTTATGTGCTATAATTACATTATCAACTAAAGTCTAAGGGAGGAGGCCCGTTTATGGAGATCCTTATAGTCAACGCATGTGTTCGTAAAAAGTCAAGAACTATAAAGCTTGCCAGGCAGCTTGCTAAGAAGCTCGGCGGCAACGTATCCGAAGTATTCCTGGAAAAGGAGAGGATCAAACCAATGTACGGTCTGCCTCTTGTAGACAGATCCATACTCCTTGAGGCAGGAGAGCTCTGGGCTGAAGAATTTGCCTATGCACATCAGTTTGCAGAAGCTGATGTTATTATATTCGCAGCACCTTACTGGGATCTTTCTTTCCCGGCAGTGCTTAAGATCTATCTGGAGAATATCAACATCGTTGGAATCGCTTTCAGATACAGGGAAGACGGCAGCATAGAGGGTCTTTGCAAGGCAAAGAGAATATACTATGTAACCACCTCCGGCGGAGATGTTGAGAGTACTTACGGCTACGGATACATAAAGGCTCTGGCCAACAAGTTCTGGGGCGTTAAGTACACCAAGCTTATAAAGGCAGAAGGCCTTGATATTCAGGGCGCGGATGTCAACGCCATTATGGCAGATGCAATATCAAAGATACGCAGCATGCATAAGATAGACTCAGGGAAGTAACAAGCTCCGATAGTTTGAAACATGGCAAATAATAAAGCGCCGTTTCATAGCGGCGCTTTTGTGTTATAATTTCAAAAAAAGCAGGAGCGTTTGGATATGAAAAAGGCAGAAGGAAAAAAGAGGCACGGGTTTGCGGTATTTATAGTCGTGATAGCTGTTCTTGCAGTGTTTTTCGCGGTGATCAATCTGATACCGCCTTCCAGGGTAACGGAAAGCAATCCCTTCGTAAAGGAAGAGGGCGCTCTGCCCATGATAGCAGCCCACAGGGGCGGGGGAGTAAGCAACCCGGAGAACACCCTTATGGCTTTCAGGGCTGCAGTTAACGATTTTAGGATCCAGATATGCGAAACGGACCTTTGGATGACCAGGGACGGCCACCTGGTCTACAGCCACGACTCTTCCATAAACAGGATGGCCTGCCCGGAGGGCTCGGAAAAGTTAACTATAGCAGAGCACACCCTGGCGGAGCTGAAGGCCTACAACATGGGCTACAACTTTAAGGACCCGGACACAGGAGCATATCCGTACAGAAGCCTTACAGAGGCCCAGCAGCAGGAAAAGGGCCTTAAAATATTGGAATTCCACGAGCTTCTGGAGGAGTTCTACGCTGCTAAGAAGGACCTGCTATTCATAATAGAGATAAAGGACGGCGGCGAGACCGGCTATAAAGCAGCGGATATTATAGACAAGACCATAACGGAGCGCTTCCCGGATTATAAGAACAATATAGTTATAGGCACCTTCCATCCGGAGATAGAAAAGTACCTTAAGGCGCAGCACCCGGGCCTGATGCGCGGCGCTTCCACCTCCGGAGCGGCAAAGTTCGTCATCACTCAGATGCTTGGTGTAAACCTGTTTGCCAACGTGGACTTTACCTGCCTGCAGATCCCTATGTCCTATAATATCAAGGGTATTAAGCTGGACCTGACAAGCAGGAGCTACATAGAGCGTGCCCATAAGCGGGGCATTGCCGTTCAGTACTGGACCATAAACGACGCGGACGACATGCGCTTTCTGATAGAGCGGGGCGTGGATGCCATAATGACAGACGATCCCAAGCTTCTTAAGAAGGTGCTGGAAGAGTATAGGTAAAAAAGATACGAAAAAGGACCAACCGCAAGGTTGATCCTTTTTTTCTGGTCGGAGTGTCGGGACTTGAACCCGAGGCCTCTTGACCCCCAGTCAAGCACGCTACCAAACTGCGCCACACCCCGATATAAAAGGACTGCATTTCTGGGGGCTGCAGCCCTTAGCTGGAGCGGAAGACGAGATTCGAACTCGCGACCCTCGCCTTGGCAAGGCGATGCTCTACCCCTGAGCCACTTCCGCACGACCCGCATAGTATAACAAATATTTTCCTCTTTTGCAAGAGTTATTTTTGTGCTATTATTATATTCGTGGCCGGAAGGTCATATCTTTTGTGTGCCCGTAGCCCAGCTGTATAGAGCGTCGGACTCCGACTCCGAAGGCCGCGGGTTAGAATCCCGCCGGGCACACCATAAAGATATAGATCCCGCCGGGCACACCATGTTTTGGGAGATCAGATATCACAAGGGGGATAACATGTATTGCGCAAAATGCGGAGCAGAGATAGGCAACGCCAGATACTGTCCTGTCTGCGGAGAAAAGCAGCCGGAGCCGGAATACAGGCAAGCTGCGGCAGGACCTAATGTTTCTATCTTTGATGATGCCCAGCCTCAGGGGCAGATGGGAGCGGTAGCGGATCTTCTGACCACTGTCTTCAGAGATCCTATGTACCTTATTATCACTATTCTTATAACAGTTTCCTGCATCGGTTCATCCATAACCCTCAGCCGCCAGGATGTATCAACAGGCGTAAATATCAGCGTCAGCGTATTTCCTATACTCTTTGCTGTTGCGCTGTGGATGTGCTTTGTGTCTGCAAAGAGCAGCAACGGACTTTCGCCTGCCGGGCTTTCCTTTGCAAGCGGCCTTGTCAAAGCTCAGATGATAATCATGTGGATAGCATTTGGCATAATCGTGATAGGAGGGATAATGACTATAGTATTAGGACCTTCTATTGCGGACAGAATAGACTTTTATGGCTGGGGTTCAGGAACCGATGGCTTCCCGTCGCTTCCGCCGGAGGTACTGGAAGAACTTAAAGAGCTTGGTATAGACGAAGCGCGCGCCCTGGTAATAAGCAAAGCTGCGATCATAGGCATTGGCATTGCGCTGCTTTTCGGCGCCGTAATAATACTTATCATCAATGTGTGCTTCTACCGCAAGCTGCACATGTTCACAAAGTCCCTGTGCACCAGCCTTAAGACAGACGTGTACGAGGTCCGCAAGGCAGGGGCAAGCAAGAACTGGCTCATCGTTTCCGCAGTGTTTACTCTGCTGGGATCCGGACTGCCTGGGCTCGCATCCGCCATCGGCAGCGCAATAAGGACCGGCGGATCGTCTGCTGTAATCACAGTATCTGCTACCGCTGTCATCTCGAACGTCTGCACAGCTGTAGCCTGCATACTTGCATCGGTCCTGATAGGCAAGTACTTTGCCGACGAGCGCTACTGATACAAGAATATTTTCTGCAATTCAAAAGTCCCGCGCATTGCACGCGGGACTTTTTGCGTCTTTGTTTTACAGTCCGTAGACATCCGAGAACTTCTTCTCAAGGTACTGGATGTAATACTCGGGATCGAATTTTTCGCCCAGGACTCTGTCCAGAAGTTCGCCCGGCTTGTACAGCTGGCCGTGCTTCCATATATGCTCCCTGTTCCATGCGTTTAAAGGCCCAAAATCGCCTGTTTCAACGCATTTATCCACGTCCACGGACTCTTTCATCTTCGCGATGAATTGCGCGCCGTAAGCGCTTCCAAGGGCGTAGGAGGGGAAATAACCTATGGAGCCTCCGGACCAGTGGCTGTCCTGCAGCACGCCGTGTTTGTCGTCCGGAACGTCCACGCCAAGGTACTCCTTGTAGAGCCTGTTCCATTCCGCCGGAAGATCCTTTACCGCAAGCTCTCCTGCCATAACGCGCTTTTCCAGCTCGTAGCGCACCATTATGTGCAGGCAGTAGGTGAGCTCGTCTGCTTCCGTCCTGATGAGCGAAGGCTCTGCCTTGTTCATGGCTTTGTAGAGCTCCTCTGCGCTGCGGCCTTCCATCTGCTGCGGGAATATGCGCTGCAGTGTTGGGAAGATGAAATTGCAGAACGCGCGGCTGCGGCCTATGAGGTTCTCGTAGAAGCGGCTCTGGCTCTCGTGTATGCCCATGGATACACCGCCGTCCAGCACGGTAAATGCAAGGGATGCGTCGGAGCCGGTATCGTAGAGGGCGTGGCCGCCTTCGTGGATAACGCTGTACATGGAGCTTGCAAAATCGTCCTCCTGGTAGTGGGTGGTTATCCTCTCGTCCAGGTGAGACCCCAGGCTGGTGGTAAAGGGGTGCTCAGTTGTTGCAAGTCCAACGTGCCCAAGGTCCAGGCCCATGGTCTTCATAAGGTAGTAGGAGAGCTCCTCCTGCTTTTCTACAGGGAAGTTTCCGAAGCGTATGCTGTCGTCTACCTGAGGCTTTTCGGAGATCTTCTTAAGAAGCGGCACTATGCGGGAGCGTAGCTTTCCGAAGAATTCATCGCAGGCCTGTATGCTGAGGCCGTCCTCGAATTCGTTGAGCCAGTAGTCGTAGGGCTTTTTGTCCGGTGCAAGATAGCCGGCAAAGCGTATGTTAGTTTCGAAGATCTGCTCCAGCAGGGGGCGGAAAAGCTCAAAATCAGAGGTCTCCTTGGCCCTGTGCCATACGTCGTCTGCCTTTACCAGCAGCTCCTGGTAGGCAACGTATTCGTCCATGGGGATCTTCTGCATGTCCCTGATGTTTTTAAGGAGCAGGAACACCATGCGCTGCTCTTTGGCGGGTATCTTTTCCTTAAAGCTGTCCAGGAACTCCAGAAGGTCCACGGTGTCTCTGGCGGTGCCAAGCTTGTAGACTTCTTCTGAG
>CADALS010000016.1:0-2243 GCA_902788795.1 uncultured Eubacteriales bacterium
GCTTTCCGCGAGGCCAATCCTCTGCACAAGCCCTACATCAAGATATGCAAGGCTCTTACCCTGTACGAAGCGCCAGATCCCGGCAAGATAAAAGTCCTCTGGAAGTCTCCGCAGACCATAGAAGAGCCTCTGGTGCACATCGGCACCTTCGATTTCGGGGAGCTGCATTTTGATGCCTACCAGGGAAAAGGCGGCCACCTTAAGGGCGAGACCGTCCTTATAGACTTTGCCCACAAGCTGGTGTTCCCCGGGGATATCTACGTGAATGTGCACGGCCAGATAAAGGAGCAGACCGAATACAACAGCTACGCTCCGGTCCTTATGACCTCCGTGGATACGGACCCCGCGCTCTGCGCAAAGGAGCGCGCAGCCCTTATGGAAATAATGGGCCCCGGCGACTGGCAGGTCTTCGGCGCCCACGGAATGAAAAAAGATATAAAAATTGAGGCCTCAGACTAGACGCCGGGATATAGACAAGCATTTAACAAACAGATATAATAAAATTTAAAATATATTATCAGCCGGTGTTTTTTACAGGAGGGGTCTTATGAAAAACAAGATAATTGCGCTGATACTCTGCATCTGCATGGTGTTTAGCCTTGCTGCGTGCGGCGGGGCAAACAACAGCAACAACGCCAACAATTCCAACAGTTCTGACGTTCCGGAAAACACCGTGGATCCGGATCTTACACCGTCCGAAAGGTCCATGGCCTACTTCGTAAAGAAGCTGGAGGCCGGAAACTACCTGGTAGAGATACCCAAAAGGCTCAAGACCGCTGTGGTCTCTCCCCAGCAGGCCTACATACTGTTCGACCACGAGATAGAGGACTACGGCTCCGCGTTCATGACTCTTAACGGCGAGACCTTCCAGGGCTGGCTGGAGGACGGAATGCTGAGCGATATCTCCTACTACTCCAAAGGGACCGCAATAGAGGCCCTGGAGGAGCTGCTTCCAAACAGCTGGCTCGCCTCCACCAACGGCAACCTCTTTGATTACTTCTACGGCTCCGACGAACACCCCCTGGTGTTCACATCAACCAACGAGAACGTAAAGCGGACCATGCTCGCCATGAGCAACTACAACGAGAACATGATGGAGTACATGGGGGAGGTAACTCTCACCCTGGACGCCGAGGACCCGACAACTGCGCACTTTGGCGCCGTGATGGACAGCGGTTCTACCATGGTCCACTACAACGATATAGACCTTACGCTCCAGTTCGGGGCTGCCGCCAGCGAGCCCCGCATTGAGGCCTGGCTGAAGGATCCTGTATACCCCGCCAAGAGGACAGGCTGGACCAGCAATGATATAGATGATCTGGACATGGTCTACATGAGAAGCTACGGCAAGTACGCTGTTCCTTTCCCGCGCTTTGCAAGCTACGCCTTTGCCTTTGATAAGGGCGCTTACGAGGCTTTCAGCGGGTTCCTGGCAACTGACGCGCACGCTACAGAGCAGGATGTAGAAGGATACAAGAAGACCCTGCTGGAAAAGGGCTTCACGGAAGCTACCGGCACACTGCCTGACGGCAGCACCGCAACGGTATACCGCAAGCTACTCAGGGAAGAGTTCAAGGCCTATTCACAGCTCTGCCCGATCTACGACAAGGAAGACGGGTTCACGCTTATAGGAACGCTCTACCACGACATTCCTAAGTACGAGGGCGTAGCCGCTATAAACGGAGTCATAGAAAAGCACGGCTTTGCGCCTCTGGATGAGACCGATGCCATAACAGACTGGGTCGGAGAAGACGGCGCCGGCGCGGAAACAGAGAGCTGGTCCTACTTCTTCATTTACGACCTCTACATGCCTATGCGCCTTACCATTAAGGACGCAGTTGCCGCAAAGGCTTACCTGGACGCTTACGGAAACAAGCTTGCCGCTAATGGCTTCACCAGGACCAGCAACGAAGAGTCGCTCACCACGATCTACGAAAACGCCAACAGCCGCAAGTGCTTCTTCTACTATTTCGAGGGCGAAAACAACCTGGTAATGGTCTTCAAGGAAGAGCAGTCCATGACTGTGGAACAGGCGCTTGCAGCGCTCAAGGAGCACGGGCTTCCGGAAACGGACCTTCACGGAGTTATAGGCACCAGGGATCAGACCTTGTACCATTACGTGCTTGGATCGTTCAAGGGCCTGCATCTTGCTGTGGACCAGCGCTACGATAGCGTGGAGGAGGCTGAAAAATACCTGGATACCTATGTGGATCAGCTGGTAGCCCAGGATTACCTGCCGACCG
>CADALS010000016.1:2250-17948 GCA_902788795.1 uncultured Eubacteriales bacterium
AAATATGTTGCGTTCGATGTGGTCCAGAGCGCTACCGGCGTTCTGATAGCCTACGAATTCGTATCCATAGAGCCGGATTCCAGCAGCCTGCTGAATGCAATACGCCGCTAGATCAAGTGAATAATAAAAGGCCCGGCGGGGATCTCTGCCGGGTCTTTGTTTTATATCATTCCGTTGTAATCTTCGGTCTTTACGGTCTCGAAGGGTTTTTTTACTATGAATTTTTCCTCCGGCCAGGGGCCTGTCAGAAGCTCTTCTATGTAGGAGACGCTGCCGGGATAGGTCTTTCTGGAAAGGCCAAGAAGCTTTGCCACATCCTCCGTCTGCTCGTAGAGCTCGTCCATGGGGCCGGTGCCTGTATCTATGAGCCCCAGGGTGTTGTAGTGCTCGTACATCATCTCCATAATGGAGAGGGCGGTGTCCTCGCCGTACTTTTCCACGGACTTCTGGTACTGGCTCATTATGGTGCTCTCCCCAAGCAGCCAGCCTTTGGTAAGAAAGAAGGCGTGGTCCTGGTAGGAGAGCCTGCTTTTTTCCTTGGTGGAGCCTATCAGCAGGGACAGGCAGTCGTCCACCTTGGGCAGCACCATCTCGAAGCTGCCCGCTTTGATGCCTACCATGGAGTTGCCGCACTGGCCGAGGCATAGTAGAACGCGGTCCGCCTCTATGGTATCCAAAAGCTCCTGCACTATTCTGGCAAGCTTTGCGGGTCTTTCGTGCAGGCCTGATTCTATGTATTCGATATGGTGCCTGACCCCTGTCTTTTCCATGGCCAGCTCTATCTCGGCCTGGAGTGTCCTGCACGCGACTATTACTGTTTTCATCGATCTTTACCTGTTTCCTTTGCTGATATTTTAAACCTTCCGGCCTCTGTAGTAAAGTGCGGCGCTGCCCCAAGTGTTGTAAATAAAATATTTGCTAAGGAGCCTTGCAGAATATACAATGAAAGCGGAGGATGGTCCCATGAAACAGAAGATAACCAAAGACTATTTAAAAAAGACCTACGCAAAAAGTAATAAGAGCCTTATCGCGATCGCTGCTCTGGCGGCGGTGTTTGCTATCGCCTGCATAGCCCTGATACCGGAAAAGATCGCAGGCATAGGCGCGGCACTCATTGTGATCGTGATAGCTGCCTGCGTCTATCTCAGGTTCAGGAAACAGACCGGTGCCGGAAATGTCGGCAAGGCGTACTTCAAGCTCCAGAAACTCAGCGGCAAAAGCGTAGAGGAGAGCAGAGACCCGGATAATCCAGGCAACGTCTACTCCTATTACTACATGCTTGAGTTCGGGGGCAAAAGCGTGGAAGTGGAGAAGGGCGAGTTCGAAAAGGCCGCAGAAGGAGACCTCTACTACGTTGCCTATTTCTCCGAGACGGACACTGCCTTTGCATGTTTTGCCAAGGATCGCTTCGAACTGTCCGACGAATTTGTACTGCAGTAACCGCATAATGTCACCCTTCAGGCGACCACCGACAGCTCAGCCCGGGGTATAATGTTGCCAAAAGACAGGAAAGGACGTGAAATTATGTACGGAGCAATACTTGGAGATATGATAGGTGCGCCATTCGAGTTCGATATGGGCGATAAAACTAAGGACTTTCCGTTGTTCTGCGAGCGCAGCCAGTTTACAGACGACACTGTAATGACTATAGCCGTTGCAGAGGTGCTAATTAATGAAGAGGCCGGCAAAACGCCGGAGGAAATAAAGCATGCCCTGGCAGATTCCATGCGCAGCTGGGGCAAAAAGTACCCCAATGCAGGCTACGGCGCAAGGTTCATAGGCTGGATCTTTGACGACAACGCAGGCCCCTACAACAGCTTCGGCAACGGTTCGGCCATGAGGGTCTCTTCCGCAGGCTGGCTCTATGACAGCCTGGAGCAGACTCGCAGAATGGCGCGCCTTACCGCAGAAGTTACGCACAACCACCCGGAGGGCATAAAAGGCGCGGAGGCCACAGCCAGCGCCATCTTCCTTGCAAGGACAGGTGCGTCAAAAGAGGAGATAAAGAGCTATATAGTTAAGGAGTTCGGCTACGACCTTTCCAGGACAATAGACCAGATAAGGCCCGGCTACCACCACGTGGAAAGCTGCCAGGAAACAGTCCCGGAGGCCATAACAGCTTTCCTGGAAGGTACGGATTTCGAGGACGTCATCCGCACAGCGGTGTCCCTCGGCGGTGACTGCGACACCCTCACTTGCATAGCAGGAAGCATAGCCGAAGCCTTCTACCCGGTGCCTGAAGCCATGGTGGAAGAATGCAGAAAGCGCCTTCCGGCTGAGATGCTTAAAGTTTTAGACCAGTTCAAATAAAAAAGAGCCACGGTGGTGGCTCTTTTTGCATACTGCTGTGCAGTTTTTATGCTTTGTGGTCGCAGCCCAGAACGTCTACGATCTTGTGCGCTACGAGCTCCTTGATGGCAGCTCTTGCGGGCTTAAGATACTCTCTGGGGTCGAACTTGTCCGGATGCAGTGCAAGGAACTCGCGGATAGTAGCGGTCATTGCAAGGCGAAGGTCGGAATCGATGTTGATCTTGCAGACAGCAAGGGATGCAGCCTGCCTGAGCTGATCCTCGGGAACGCCTATTGCTCCGGGCATTGCTCCGCCGTACTTGTTGATCTTTTCAACAAGGTGCTGGGGAACGGAGGATGCGCCGTGGAGAACGATGGGGAATCCCGGCAGTCTCTTGGAAACTTCCTCCAGAACGTCAAAGCGCAGCTGGGGCTTGGTGCCCGGCTTGAACTTGTAAGCACCGTGGCTGGTGCCTATTGCTATAGCAAGGGAGTCGCATCCGGTGCGGCTTACGAACTCTTCTACTTCCTCCGGCCTGGTGTAGGAGGAATCCTCTGCGCTGACCTTTACCTCGTCTTCTATGCCGGCCAGGGTGCCGAGCTCTGCCTCTACGACAACGCCGCGCTCGTGAGCGTACTCAACTACTTTTCTGGTGATCTCTATGTTTTCGTTGAAGGGCTTGGAAGAAGCATCTATCATAACGGAAGTGAACCCGCCGTCTATGCAGCTTTTGCAAGTCTCAAAGGAATCGCCGTGGTCCAGGTGGAGAGCAATTGGCAGGCCTGTTTCTATGATAGCAGCCTCTACCAGCTTGATCAGGTAGGTGTGGTTAGCATAAGCGCGAGCGCCCTTGGATACCTGAAGAATAAGGGGAGCCTGCAGCTCTTTTGCAGCCTCAGTAATGCCCTGCACTATCTCCATGTTGTTAACGTTGAATGCACCGATAGCATATCCGCCGTTGTATGCCTTTGCGAACATTTCTTTAGTTGTAACTAATGGCATGATTTTTTACCTCCGTATTTATTGATAGTTTTATTATATCACAACGATTTGTATTCTGCTTCTTTTAATTAGGTTTCCTGAAATTCCTTTATAAGTGCCTCTGTAAACACTTCAACTACAGAAGAGTCCGAATCCCTGCGCCAGGCTATGGCAACAGGCACGGATTCATCTATGTTCATGTTGAAGAACAGGGGGTCGTTCAATATGCGGCACCATTCGTCCAGCAGCATTACGCCGCTGCCGCTTTCAACGTAGGAATGGACAGTCTCCTGGTTGGGAAGGGCCCTGAACCTGGGGACAAAATGGAAGGCGCGGAAGATGTGCTCGCTTTGCTGCACCAGCTCCCTTATGAGAGGGTCGTCCGCAAACAGAAAGTCGTAGGTACTGAAATCCGCAAGTTTTCGGATATCTTTGTACCCGGGAAGATTTCTAGAATAAACTACCACGCGCTGGACGGTGGCAAACTGCCTGGTCTCAAAGTCCTGGAACTGCTGAAGGTAGTTCTCCAGGCCTATTACAGCATCCAGCTTCTTTTTCTTAAGACCTGCTGCAAGTCCCGAAAGATCCAGGCACTCGAAGCTCAGCTGGAAATTGGGTATCTCCTGCCTGCAGCGCTCCGCCGCTTTTGTAAGGCGCGCAGCCAAACTCCAGCCCGAATTTATGCCTACGTGCAGGACCTCCGAAGAAACGTCCATGAGCTTTTTCGTGTGCGCAAGCTCCAGAGCAGTGCGCTGGAAAAGATCGTAGTAGGCAATGCCTGCCTCTGTGAGGCTTATCTTGCGGTTGCGGGCTCTTGTTATAAGGACCGTCCCGAGCTCTTTTTCGAGAGCGGAAACGTAGCGGCTGACAGCAGGCTGCGGAAGACGCAGGGTCTCCGCAGCCCGTGTAAAGTTCAGTTGCCGTGCTACTTCAAGAAAACAATCGATCTGACGATCGTTCATATAAGCTCCTTTTGGCTATACGAGGCAGCGCAGGATGTATACTCCGTCGTGCAGAGCGTTAAGGTAAATGTATCCGCGGTCGTCAACTACAACGTCCTCTGCGGTGCCCAGCGGCTTGTTTGGCATAGGTACGTCGAAGCAGAGCTTTTCCGGATTCGGCGGGATGAAGTACGCGATCTCCTTCGGTACGTAAGGATCGGAGAAGTCGTAAACGCGCAGTCCTGCGTGGAAATAGCAGTCGTAGATGCGGTCTGCGCGGTCCTCTACCCAAGGCTTGTGAGTCATTGGCTCGTGGAGGTTGTGAGGTCCGAAGGATGTCGGGAAGTCCTGGCCAAGCTCGTTGAAGTTCTTGTACGGCCAGTTCTCCGGAACTTCCGGATAGGGGAATACGGAGATCAGCACCGGATCTGTGGGATCGGAGATATCGAATGCCTCTATGCCGCAGAAAGAGTGTACGCCGAACTCGTCGAATTCCTTCTTGGAATAGGTCCATTGGCGCTCGCCTTCCTGCATGCCTACAGCAAACCTTGTGCCGTGGATAGGCATGAAGGTGTGGCATAGAGCTCCGCCGAACTTAGTAGCAAATGGCGGGGTCATCTTGCATTCGCCGAGTACCTGCGGCCATGCGGGGTTGGAGATGTCCAGGATCTTGAATCCGCCGCCTGCGCAGGAAAGGTATGCCAGGTTGTCGTCTGTGCCTACGTAGGGGAAGTGCACGAATCCGGGGTAGGTGTTGTAGCCCTGCCAGCCGTGCCATTCCTTCTTGCGGGTCTTTTCGGTCTGGTTGCCGAAGAACTGTCCGGGGTTCCACCAGCGGCCTACTTCTACCGGGTGCTCCGGATCCTGGATGTCTACTATGCGGTAGATGAAGTCCTTGAAACCTGTAGCGGTTCCGGAAACGTGGATGTACCTGCCGCCGTTGTAGGAGAAGCGGTGGACGCCTGCTCCTTTGCCGTTTTCGGGGTCTCCGGTGGACCAGAAGGAAAGCTTCTTTGGGTGCTCCGGATCTTCCTTAAGAGAATAGATATGTATTCCGCCCGGTGCCGGCTTGTAGTGCTCCGGTGCGGGTCCGTGCAGGAACGGCAGGCAGTTGCCGTTGGATACGATCATAAGGTCGTCGCAGATCTGTACCTTTGGTGTGGACATGTAGGGATATTCCTTGGGGTCCATTACCGGCATGTACTGGATGTGGCGCGGGTTTGCGGGATCTGTAACATCAAGTATCTCTACGCCGTAGCCGAAGAAGCAGCCGCCGTAAAGATAGTACTTTCCGTCCTTGGTCTTGTAGAGCTGAGACTGGAACAGGTAGTGGTTATCGCAGTCGTGGTGCGCAAGAACCTCCATGTTCTTTATGTAGCCCTCGTTGCCAGGACTTTTAGCGTAAAATTTGCTCATTGAGTTCCTCCATGATAGGTGTTTTGGGGTCAACTGTTGTGTGATGCATGCTGATGTTTACGCTTCAATTATAATGTTGAAAAAAGCATAAATCAAATAGAATTTGCGATAAAATGTTATAACAAAATTGTTATCAAAAATCTTCATTTTTAGCATTATTTATTTTGTACTGATAGCTTTATAATAGAACTGTGATGCATGTTATTTTTAAAACAATCTATTTTTAGGAGGTTATCTTAATGAAGATCCTGGGACTTTCCTGTGGTACCAAAAACGGCAACAACGACACCATGTGCCGCGTTGCTCTGGAAGCTGCCCGCGAAATGGGAGCTGAGATCGAATTCATCCACGTATTCGACTGGGATATCAAGTATTGCACCGGTTGTGTGGCTTGCTCCAAGGGCCTTGTAATGGGTAAAGGCATGATCTGCACCCAGCGCGACGACTACGCAGCCCTTTACGAAAAGATGGTAGAGGCAGACGGCGTTCTGGTAGTAGACCCCATCTACGAATCCGGCGGATCCGGCCTGTTCCACGTTCTTACAGACCGTATGGGCCCCGGACACGACACCGGTATGCTCCTGATGCTGGACGGCAAGCTCAAAGAGCAGGGCAAGGAAGGCCTTAACCCCCGTATTTTCCAGCAGAAAGCAATTTCCTTCGTTGGCATCGGCGGCTCCGACTGGGCTGTCCGCGTAGAAGCTGACCACGCAATGCTGGCTCTTTCCCCGGGCTGGAAGGTAGTAGACAACGACTTCTTCTCCTGGAGCAAGGACGTCATCATGCAGGACGACAAGGTCGCAAGGATGAGAGAAATAGGCAAGAACCTCGTAGAGGCTGCCCAGTACATCATAGACAACCACGTAATGATCCCCGGTTCCGAAGAGCTGGATCTGTGGAAGGGCAAGGAAGGCGGCTGCCCGCACTGCCACGGCAACGCATTCTACATCTTCCCGGGCACCAACCACGCAGTCTGCGAGCTCTGCGGTCTGGAAGGACATCTGGAGCTGCAGAACGGCGCTATGCGCCTGGTACCGGATCCCGAGCTTGGCCCCAACGGCCAGATCTGGCACTGCCACGACCTCGTATCCGGCAAAGCAGCACACGGCAAGGACATCTTCGAGAACGAGAGCAGGCTCATGGAGCTCTTCAAGGACGAGGAGTTCAAGCGCCGCAAGAAGCACTACACAGAGGTGATCGCTCCTACACCGTCCCCCTCCAAGGGAAAATAATATAAGCCGTACCTAACGAAAGGAAGTATTATCATGGCATTTGAATTCAATCTTATGCGCAGTCTTATCTACGTAGGACTTGCAAAGGAAGAATACCGTCCTAAGCTGGAGGAGTGGCTGTACAAGTATCATGTACCCGAATCCATCAGCAAGTTCACCCCGTACTGCATCAAGTACGCTTTCTACCAGGCTTATCCGACTCCACCGGAAGGAGACCGTTTCGGAGCAAGAAAAATGCAGCTTACTGAGCACTACTGGCTCGTAGACGAGCACCTGCCCGAAATGGCTAACAACATCTACAACGAGTACATGCCCATGGACGTTCTGCGCTGGCAGGGCTGCATCCCCGATGTAGACTCCGCCGAAGTCCACATGAATGCCGAGACCGGTGATGCCGGCAGAGCAGTCGGCGGCGGAGATCTCCCGCCCTTCATCTTTGCATTCGTTCCTATCAACTGGGAAGAGGACCTCAAGGGCAAGGGCCGCACACCTGAAGACGGACCCAACTACCGCTGGCAGTTCCTTATCCAGTATCCGGAAGGCGTAAGCAAGGAAGACGGAGAAAAGTGGTTCTGGGAGCAGGTAGTTCCTTACTTCCAGCAGAGCAAGTATGTAAACCGCTTCGTTTCCAGCAAGGTAAAGATCAACTACGGCGCTCCGTCGGCTCAGTTCGACCGCCTCTGCGAGATCTGGTTCGAAGGACCGGAAGAATGGTACCAGGCTGCAGTAGTTGAGGCCGCTGACAAGATCGCTAAGCCGGCATGGGCTCAGCAGGATCAGTTCCCGTATCTTAAGCCGCAGCACAACATCGCTTCTATGTTCCTTGGAGACCGCGCTACCAGCGACAACCTGTCCCAGTACCGCGGATTCATAACCATGCGCTAAGCCGCACGGCAGTACATTTAAAGGGGAGTATTTATGAAACCTACAAAGAAGATGATCATCACCCAGAACCTGGTGTTCAACGCACCGTTCGCTCTGGTAATGGTCATAGTATCAAATCTTATAAATCACCAGCAGTTCGGCGTGGAGACCATAGGAATGTTCTTCATTTCTCTGGTAATAGTGGAGATCCTCGGATTTATCATCCCGGTGCAGAAGATAGCAGGCTTCATGTCCGCCAAGTTCTACAAAGGCAAGAACCCCATGGGCATGCCCCAGTTCCTGCTTACTGCTCTGGTCTTGACTCTGATCTTCACCATATTCATGACCCTCAGCATGACCCTTATAGGCATGCTTCTGGGCGGCGCTCCGCTGTCCGGTTACTGGGGCGCTGTGCTGCACAGCTTCCCGCTCCTCTGCGTTGCAGCTTACTGCTCCGTTATGATCTTCCTGCCTCTCAGCATGAAGGTCTCCGGAATGGATAAGGTAGCCGGCGGTCCGAGATAGGCTCGCAGTCCTAAAAAAATAGCGCTCTCCGCATCAGCGGGGAGCGCTTTTGTATTGTTGTTATTCTTCTATGAGGCCCAGCTCTACATAGAGCGGATAGTATTCATCATACAGGCCGCAGATGGCGTCCATTCCCATGTTAGGGCTGAATGCCTTCTGTATAACGGTCTTCCAGGAGCCGTACTGAGCATACAGCTGGTCCGGGGTGGGGCCGTCCTCGTGTCCGTAGGTGTTGAGGTTGCTTTCCTTGACCTTAGCCAGGCCTTCTGGGTCGTTTTCATAGGCCGCAAGGCGTAGCCTGTTGCGCTCTGCGGATATCGCCCTTGCCATTTCCTCTGTGCTTGCGCCTTCGGTCCTCATCTTGTAAAGGATGTCCGAAAGGGAGGCCAAAGACTGGTGGTAGGCTATCCTGTTGGCCTTGGCTTCTGCCACAAACTTCTCGTCGGTCCAGTCGTACTGTACGTAGGTGGCAAGCCTCGGGGAGTCAGGGCTTGGCGCAAAGCCGTAGACTGCCTTGGGGTCCTCCACGATGTCTTTCATGGCCCCCGGGTTCTTCCTGGGGTCGTGGTCGTACGCAAACTTGTAGTCGTAGTCCGCAGGGGTGTACTGCTGATCCGCCTTGGTGATGCCTTCCGCGTAGATCTGGGCAAATTCGCTCTTCATGGAGATAGGAATAAAGCCCTTTGCCGTGTAATCCGCGGACTTTGCGTCCCAGTCCTGCTTGCCCCATTCTCTTTCGCTGTCGTCCGCAACGATCATGTAGGCCTGGGCAGGGTACTGGTTCCTGCTGTCTATGGTGTAGTACATCATGCTGGTATCGCTTCCGCTGTTGCCGAAAGCGAGCACCGGGCGCTGTCCTATCTCTCTTTCAACATATATGGACTTGTTGCAGTTGAGGTTCTTCTGGATGAAGCCTCCGGTCAGAACCAGCTCGTCTCCATCCTCGTACTTGAAGTTCATGTTGGAGGATTCGGTCTCGTGACCCTTCTGCTTTACCTCAAAATCCGTTCCTATAACGTGGTTGGGCGTTACGTAGTCCTTGATCGGGGAGTTTGCAACGATCGCTCTTGTTGTGGTGCGCTCAGTTCCGCTGATAACGTAGATCGTGAACCCGTTCTCGTAAAGGTACCTTACGAGCTCCACCATGGGAAGGTAGAAGTTGTCCAGATAGCGCATGTTGTTGAAGCTTGAGGTCTTTTTCTGGCCGAACTCAACTGCGTAGTTGTAGAATTCTTCCATGGTCATGCCGGCAAAGGCCTTGGCAAAGTTTCTTGCGAGGGTCTCGTCTGCAACGTAGCCCGGCTTTATGGATATTGCTACCTGCTTCAGCTGGTTGGAGACGCGCTCCGGGTGGTCCTTAAGGCAGAACTCTATGAACATCATGGTGTCATAGTAGGTGTAGAAGGTCTCGCAGGCCAGGGTGCCGTCCATGTCGAAGACTGCTATGCGGTCCTTTACCGGTATGAAGCTGTCCTTTTGCGAGGGGTCTGTAACTTTAGCCACGTATTCCCTTAGCTGCTTTGCCGCGTTAGAGTCCGCTGTCCAGTACTGGGTGAGCGGTGTGGCGCCGGATGCCTGCCCTTGGATGCCTGCAATAGCCGCAACTATAGCGAGGCCTATCAGCAGCATTGCCAGAGCCAGCGCTATCGTTTTTACGGCTGTGTTCCTGTTTTTCATCAATCTTTGCTCCTTTTCATAAATAAACAGAGGCCCTAAGGCCTCTGTTTTGAATTATCAATTAGTTAGTTGGCCTGTTTGTTTCCCGGACGGAAGCGCACCACCTTGTTGGAGGTGTTCTTTTCGAGCGGGGTGTGGCGCACAAAGATGTGCTTTATCATCTTGTAAGCCGGGTTGCCTGCGTTGGTCTCGTTAACAGCCTTCCAGAGGTATTCCTCCACCTTTGCGGCGTCGTTGGCATCGTCGCCCAGAGCAGCCTTCACAACATCCCAGTCCGGATAGATGGACGCGGCAATGATAGTGTCGTCCTTGTTCTCGGACTCGAGCTCGAACACCATGGACTCGTTTATGCACTCGTGGAGCGAAAGCTCGTACTCCAGCTCCTCCGGGAAGACGTTCTTTCCGTTCTTGGTGATGATGACGTTCTTTGCGCGGCCGGTTATAAATATGTAGCCGTCCTTGTCTATGTAGCCCAGGTCTCCGGTGTGGAGCCAGCCGTCCTGAATAACTTCAGCGGTAAGGTCCGGGCGCTTGTAGTAGCCGAGCATTACGTTTTCGCCGCGTACGCAGATCTCGCCTATGCCGTCCTCGTTAGGCTCGTAGATCATTGCCCCGCCGCCCGGGAAGGCCACGCCTATGGAAGCAGCCTTGGGGCAGGTATCCGGGTTGAGAGCGCCCATCGGAGCGCACTCGGAAAGTCCGTAGCCCTGCAGCGCCTGGATGCCGAACGCCTGGAAATCCTCAAGAATGGCCGGATTTATAGCCGCGCCGCCTGCTATGAACATGCGGAACCTTCCGCCGAACTGCTCCTTGATCTCCTTAAAGAACAGGTTGGAAACGTCCATGTGGAGCTTGTTGCGGAAGAACAGAGATATCTTTACGCCCTTCTTTGCAACGGATTCCTTGCCCTTTGCGCGTATGCTCTTCCAGATCTGCTTGTGCAGAGTCTCGAACACAGCCGGAACGCCAAGGAAGAAGGTCGGGTGTACTTCCTGGATGTTCTTGAGTATGTACTTAAGACCTTCGCAGTGCGCAACAGCCGAGCCCTTGTAATGCGGCATAAGGAAGTCCGCGGTGTACTCGTAGGTGTGGTGTATCGGAAGCATGGAGAAGAATATCTCGTGGTCCGAAACGTAGAGCACGGTAGGTGAAATGATCAAGTCCGCGCAGATGTTGCGGTGGGAGAGCATTATGCCCTTAGCCATGCCTGTGGTACCGGATGTGAAGATGATTATCGATGTTTCGCGGGAATCTATCTGAGCATCTATGAAGCTGCGGTCTCCGCCTGCTACGAGCGCTTTTCCGGCCTCAAGGAGCTTCCAGAAAGAGAGCACCTGGACGGGTGTTTTAGCGCCGGTCTCATCGCCTTCAAGGGCAACTTCCACGGTGCGGTCTTCGTGCTCCTGCTGAGCGATAAGGTACTTCAGCGGAGTGCCGCCTTCAGCCATCATGCGGGTGAATATAGGCTCGCGCTTCTTGTCGAAGAAGACTGCGGTAGCCTCGGATTCGATGATAAGGTTCCTGAGATCAGCGTAGGGCAGCTCCTTGTCCAGAGGCACTGCGCAGCCGGTTCCGCAGACTACAGCCATATCGCTTACAGCCCAGGTGTAGTTGGTGTCTCCGATTATTGCAATGCGGTTCTCCTTAAGGCCCATAGCAATGAGCTGGGTGCCCATGCTGTTGATGTCTGCCATGTATTCCTTAAAGGTTATGGTCTTGTACGGACCTTTTTCGAACTTGGTGTAGAACGCAATGTGGTCCGGGAAAAGCTGGGTGGAGGTCTCTATCATGTTCTTGATAGAGATTATTGGGCGGGGATCGCGGTACTTTACGTACTTGCGGGGATCGTCCTTAACGGCCTGGACCAGGCGGTTTGCCCAATCCCAGTCGTCCTTAAGCATGCGGTTATATTCTTCCTGGGAAACTGGCTTCATTCTTTTATCCTTTCAATTAATTATTTTCTGTATATTAATTATTAGAAGGAGTTTATAACTAAAACCGCGCCTTGTCAAGGCAGGGCGCGGTAGTAATCTGCTTTCTGAATTGTGAAATTTGCCGGTTTTAGTTGCTGGAAGTAGGCATGTACGGTATCAGCAGCTGAGCAAGGCTTGCAATGTTCCTTGTCTGGATAAGGACTTTGCCGTTTCCGTGGAATTCGTTTACAAGGCCTTCTCCGGACTTGAAGCCTATAACGCCGGAAGCCGGGTGGATGTTGTAATCCAGGGTGGCATCCCAGGCCACAACGTGGTGGTTGTCTATAGTCAGAGGCCTGTCAGGTGTAATATCCAGCTCTATAAGGGCGCCGAAAGCGTTTACCAGAAGGTCTCCCTGTCCTGTGGTCTCCATGATAAAGAAGCCGCCTGTTCCGCCAAAGAGCGCCTTGCCGAAGCTCTGCGACCTTACCTCGTAAGATACGCTGCTGTCGCATGCAAGGAACGCGCCTGTGTTGAGCCTGTACTGCCTGGAGCCGACTTCGAGCTTTGCAACCATTCCTGGGGTTGCCGGTGCAACTGCAATGCGGGCTCCGTCCGCATTTCCGGTAGCTGTGGTGATAAACACGCCTTCACCTGTAGCTACAGACCTTGCCACAGCTTTGAAAAAGCCGCCGATCCCGCCTCTGTCAGAATTGGACTTGCCCTCAAGAGCAACATCCTGCATGTATACCATGGCACCGCTCTCTATCCTTACCTGCTCTCCGCCTGCAAGTGATATCTCAACGATAGGGTTATCTGCGTCTCCGAAAATCTGATAATTCATTATTGATCCTCCTTTTGCGAGTGATTGGATTACTCACATATTTTATCATAATCCATGATCCTGCGTGGGCTTTTCTTGCGGAGTATTACAAAAATAATAATATTCGGACCGTGAGTAAATTTAGATCAATATGATTCTGCTGTATAGGTAATGCTATGCGTCTTCTCATTCACAACGACCCACGCGAGCTTTGCATGGTTAAAATCGTTTGGCTTATAAGGTTCACTGCACAGCACATAGACTGAATCATCGTTGCTTAAAGAAGAAAAAATGTAGGATGGCAAAGCCTCAGCGACCTGGCTGTTATCCTTTGTTCCAAAGCAGAGCGCGTTTGATTTGGCCTTGTCGATACATGCCTGGATCTCTGAATCATCGGCAATAAAACTCAATGTTAGAGCCCGGCCTCCGAAATTGTTGTAGGCTTTAAACGCAGCATCTCTTGCGTTAGCCGGGATCTTCTTCGGAAAGCACTCGGTAACGCCAGACATATCATCTACCAGGCGCAGGCACTTGCTGTAGTTTGTCTTATCTGTCGTTTCATATTCCAACTTGAAGAACCAGGGATTCTCAATTAAAAATATGATGCAGGCGATGACCGCCACCGCGATCACAGCCAGGATTATCGTAGATTTTTTCTTTTTACCCAGTCCCATTTGAATGCTCCCAGTTGTTTATTTGTATACGCATCAATTGCATTAATTATACCACATATACATACTGTAATGAACTGAGTATAAACAAAGGTTTGGTGGAACAAACCGATCTGTGGACGAACCCTGTACAGGTGCATTTTGGATTATACGCCGCTTCAACTTTAGATTACCCGCAATATTGACTTTAGATTTTCCGCATGCTATACTTTAGATCGTACGGAACGATAAGTCTGTTCAGGAGGGGCTAAATGATCAACAGACATGCCAAAGATACTTTATTAAGATATGCGCAGCAGTTTCCTGTCATAGGGATCACCGGTCCCAGGCAGAGCGGTAAAACAACACTTGTCAGACATGCTTTTCCTGACAAAAGATATATCTCCTTTGATGACAGCGGTATTAGGGATCTGGCTGAATCTAATCCGAAAGACTTCATAGAAGCCCTTCACGCCGGTGCGATCATCGATGAAGCACAGAAGGTGCCTGAGATATTCGATGCACTGAAGCTTTATATAGACAATTCTGAATGGGCGCCTGGTAAGTTCATACTGACAGGATCCAGTCAGTTCCACCTGAAAAAGAACATGTCGGACAGTCTGGCCGGCCGCGCAAGTTTTTTCTCGCTGCTCCCGTTTTCCCTGCAGGAACTAAACGAAGATGGTGCCCTTCCGGAAAAGCCATATGAATTGATATTTAATGGCGAATACCCTCCATTATATGATCCTGCGAAGCATTTTGTCCCATATGACTGGTTCGAGGCTTATATAGACACTTATGTGGAAAGAGATGTCAAGGATCTGATAAAAGCCGGCAATCTTTCAACTTTCAAAAAGTTTATACAGATCTGTGCTCTTCAGAGCGGACAGCTTTTGTCTATGGAAAGCATTGCAACAGCAACAGGTGTTTCTTCGCCTACCATAAAGGCATGGTTATCGATACTGGAGGCTTCATACATCATTCATTTCCTGACGCCGGACACCAATAATCTAGGCAGATCGGTAGTAAAAACTCCTAAACTATATTTCGTGGATACCGGATTGTTGTGTCATTTGCTCAGGCTCGATACGGTTGAAGAGCTAATGTTGAGCCCGTTCAAAGGCGCTGTTGTCGAGACGTTTGCGGTATCCGAGCTGATGAAGCAGCGTATGAACCGCGGTATAAAGCCGAACCTCACCTTTTATAGGGACAGCCATGGGTTCGAGGTCGATGTGATAGCAGACTGGAAGCATACGATGGCTATTGAAATCAAAAGCTATAATGCGCCTGAAAACAAGCTTTCTGCAAATACAAGAAAGTACCTTGAGCTACGCGGAGAACCAGAAGCAAAAGCCTCAGTCTACTACCTTGGTGACCTGACTTTAACAGTCAACAACACAAAATATGTAGGTTGGAAAGATTGGGGAAAGGAATAGAACATGCAATCAGGACATAGCCCTTATTCCACCATAAGTAGAATTTTCTCAATTTTCTCGTAATTTACGAATTGCTCCTCTTACAGTATCATGTAATCGCGGGCCGCAAAATCGCAGGAATGATGAACAGCAAAGGAGCAAAATCATGGATACATTAAAAATCGGACGGTATATCCAGCATTTACGGAAAGCTGCCGGCATGACGCAGAAAGAACTGGCAGAGAAGTTGAGTATTTCTTTTCAGGCCGTCTCAAAATGGGAGAACGGGGATACGCTTCCCGATACCGGGATCCTTCTCGATCTGTGCGATGTACTGAATACAACGGCAGATAAGCTGCTCAACGGAGGAAGTCTCGCGCCAGTCGAGCGCAGACTCATGAGGCTTGAGGACGTTAAAACCGGCTTTCAGTATATGGAAAGCGTAGGAAAGCTTTTCGGCGAAGACTGCACCTTTTTCGTGGGAATGATCGAGGGGATCAACGAAAAAATGAATATCGACATTTTGACCTATCTGAAGGATCCTATGACCCGGGAGGTAATGTATGCGGAGGTGCTGATCCAGGGGATCCTTTCCGGGCGTACCGTAGATATGGACGAAATTGAAGCAAACTTCCAAAACGAAAAGATGGTGAATGCAATTCGACGCTATATCGCCAAAGCAAGCGAAAATCCCGAGGCAACAGCGTAGACCACCCGAGATATCACCCCTCGTATGAATCCGGCGATTTGTGCGAGGGGTGTATTTCTCAGAGAGTCTATACTGCTGTCTCGGGATCCCCGCTTGCTTTGGCAAGGTAGCGTCGAATTGCTTTCACCATCTTTTCGTTTTGGAAGTTCGCCTCAATTTCGTCCATATCTACGGTACGCCCGGAAAGGATCCCCTGGATCAGCACCTCCGCATACATCACCTCTCGGGTCATAGGATCCTTCAGATAGGTCAAAAGGTCAAT
>CADALS010000017.1:0-15570 GCA_902788795.1 uncultured Eubacteriales bacterium
CTTTGTCAACATCTTTTTTAACCTTTTTTTAAGGTTTTTTTCAGGCTCTTTGATGTCCCCAAAATGTAGTGTTTACAGTTGTTTTCGACCACAAGGGTCATAGCATCTGTGCTACTTTTGGGCTCTTTTGGAGCCGTTTTGCTGACTGCCGGTTTTTCGCGACAACGTTTGGTATTCTAGTACAACATCTACGGTTTGTCAACACCTTTTTTATATATTTTGCAAAATCTTTTTTCGGCCGGGCACAGCCCCTGTTTTAGCCTGTTCAGGCTATATGTTATAGCAACCGCCGGGCTTTTATGATATCATAGCTATACACATCGCAGGCTCACTGCAAGACCAATAACAGGAGGCATCAAATGCTGCTTCATGACGACAAAACAGTATCCGCTTTGCTTAAGGACGTGGCCATCCCAAGGATGTTCCACGCAAGCCAGCGTTTTGGCAGCGCGCATATAGATAAGGAAGAAATAGGCGGCGCCATCAGATCCGAGATCCTGCGCTCCGGAATGGATGCAAGGATCAGGCCAGGCATGCGCATAGCCATTACAGCAGGCAGCCGAGGCATACGGAACGTAGACGAGATAACCAGGTCTATAGTAAACTTCGTAAAAAGCAAAGGCGCCAGGCCTTTCATAGTCCCCGCCATGGGCAGCCACGGCGGAGCTACCGCAGAGGGCCAAAGAGAGGTCCTGGCCGGCTACGGTATAACAGAAGAGTCCATGGGGTGCCCCATACTGTCATCCATGGAAACTGTACTTCTTGGGCAGAGCGAGCTTGGAAAGCCTGTCTACATGGACAGGAACGCCTACGAGTCGGACGGCATAATAATATCCTGCAGACTGAAGCCCCACAATGCCTTCAGAGGAAAGGTGGAGAGCGGCCCCTGCAAGATGATGACCGTTGGTCTTGGAAAACAGCACGGCGCCGAACTTGTGCACTCCGACGGGATGGACAGGATAGCCCGGAACATACCGACCATGGCCAAGGTGGTCATAGACAGCGGCAAGGTGCTCTTTGCCATCCCCTGCCTTGAGAACGCCTACGACCAGACTCTGATGTTTGAGGCAATACCGGCTGAAAAGATACTCGAAAGAGAGCCGGAGCTTCTTAAGACCGCGTTTAAAAACATGCCTTCCATACTTGTGGGCAGCGGAGATGTCCTCATAGTAGATATGATAGGAAAGAACTTCAGCGGAACAGGTGTGGATCCTAACATTACAGGGAGGTTTTCCACGCCTTACGCCACAGGCGGAGTGCAGGTGCAGAGGAGCTGCTTCCTGGACCTTACGGAAGAGAGCCACGGCAACGCGCTGGGCGTAGGCCTTGCCGACGCGGTAACAAGGCGCATTTACGACAAGATAGATACCAATGCTATGTACGCAAACTGCCTTACATCCACAGTGGTAAGGTCCGCCATGCTGCCTCCTGTAATGGCAAACGACAAGGAAGCCATACAGTTCTGCATCAAGACCTGCAACCGCGTGGATCCGGGGGCTCTGCGGCTGATACGCATCCCAAACAGCCTCCATATTGGGCAGATAATGCTTTCGGAGGCGTACTACCAGGATGTTCTGGACGGAAAGTACGAGGGAGTTACGGCTCTGGACGAGCCAGCCCCGCTGTCCTTTGGCGGTGACGGAACACTTCTTACAGATTATATATAATAGTAAAAGGCGGCAGATGATCTGCCGCCTTTGCATATTTGCCGCTTTTATTTTAGTGTTATAGTTACTGTTGCCGGGCTGAACACTACCTTAAGACCGTTTATGTTCTGCAGAGGCGTCATGGTAAGATCGTAGTCCCCCGCGCCGCGGTTGCGCACGCTTACTGTCGGGGCAACATCGCCGGCAGCCAGCGGCCTGAGCAAAGATACCGGTCCGGTTACAGTGCCGGAGAACTTGTCCAGAGCATCTCCCAGAGTGACGCTTGCCTTAAGACCGTCCGCTACATCCATGATCCTTATATCGGATGCCTTGTAGTTGAATACAAGCTGGCCTTCCGTAGCCACTGTGAACTTTGCAGTGAGCGCAGTATTGGAATTCGACAAATAGAGCCCGTCCGGAAGAGAAGGTACAACCTCGAATTCCTTGTCCTCGTAAATGCCGCTTATATCTATCGTTTTGGCGCTTACTCCGGAGGTCTGCGACAGCATGGATGCAGGCCCCTTTATGACGACGCTTTCCGGAAGGACAGTGCCGGTGAGCGTAGTGCCTTCCCAGACATTGCCCTTGATGGGAACTTCAAGCGGAACTGTTTTGGTCTGGTAGACCGCAGCAGTTACATTTATCGTATCGTGCGCCAGAGTTACTCCTGCAACCTCTTTGCCTGACTCATCCACAGCCTTGCAGGCCAGGGCGTTTACAGTCTCCTGGTCCAGTTCTGCCTTTGACAAAGATCCGTTGACCCTTACGGTGTCCACGGAGGCTACCAGGCTCTCAGCGCCGGAAACATCCACCTGGGACAGCGACGAAGATATTACAGTTACCTCCCTGCTGCCGGAGGCGCCCTCCATGATTATATCCACAGGCTTGGATACAGTTACGTACTTTTCTACATTATATGTAACGTTGTTGGTCTCTACTGATGTTACGGTTATGCCCTGGGGCACGCTGTAGCTTATGACAACGGAGCTGCTCCCCTCCGAAAGCCCGGAAACATTGGTCCTAACGGAGATATCCGCCGCGCTTACACGGAGCACCTCGTTTCTGGTGCCCTGGATGTTTATGTCTATAGTTTCGGCGGACGCAGACGATACGGCATAGCCCCTTTCCTGGAGCTCCACGGTGCCCTCCATGTTGATGGGGACATCCCTTATTACTGTGTTGGTGATAGGATTCTCTATATTTATGACATAGAACCAAAGGACTATGGCAGCTATTATGGAGATCGCGATATCAAGCTTCTTCCGATCCATTGTCCTTCCTCCTGAGGAAATTTTGAACTCTGGATATGATGGAGTCGTCCTCCGGCATATCACTCATGTACATGTTGAGCAGCATCTTTTCCAAGGCTTTGCGGTCCAGGAAGCGCGAGAGCTTGCCGTCGCTGGCCACGGATATGATGCCTGTTTCTTCCGAAACGATTATTGCTACGGCATCCGAGACCTCTGATATGCCTATGCCTGCGCGGTGCCTGGTGCCAAGCTCCTTGCTGAGGTTCTGGTTCTGCGTAAGCGGAAGCACGCAGCCTGCCGCCAGTATGCGCTCGCTGCGGAGTATAACTGCGCCGTCGTGCAGCGGGGAGCCCTTGTAGAACAAGTTCTCCAGAAGGTCCTCCGATATCACTGCATCTATTAAAGTGCCGGTCTCTACTATATCCTGAAGGGCTGTCTGCCTTTCGATTACTATGATAGCGCCCTCCTTGCGGCCTGCAAAGTACTCTACGGCGCGGACTATCTTATCTACGTTGCCG
Organism: uncultured Eubacteriales bacterium; assembly: GCA_902788795.1. Lineage (GTDB taxonomy): Bacteria > Bacillota > Clostridia > Peptostreptococcales > Anaerovoracaceae > RUG13409. The sequence goes on from CADALS010000017.1 coordinate 3,415, forward strand.
GTGATGTTCTCCTGGCTTATGGAGAACTGCTTTGTAAAGCGCCCTCTTCCGAGGAATTCAAGGCCTCGCCTAAGCTCCGGCTGGAATACTACGACCAGCGCTATGACTCCGACGCTCAGAACGCCGGTCAGAAGCCAGTTGAGTATGTACAGATGCATTATATTTGCAAGGAAAGCCGCCACGACTATAACAAGCAAGCCCTTGGCCAGCTGCTCCGCTCTGGTGCTGCGGATAAAACCAAGGAGCTTGTAGATTATGAAGCTGACTATTGCGATGTCTATGATATCGCTGATCCCGAAGCCCGAAAACAGGCCGCCAAGTATCTGGCCCATAACTTCCCCCTTATAACAGAAAACTATTACACTTAATAATAAACATTTTTTGGAACTATTTCAAGGACTTAAGGGCAAGTTGGGCAAAATTCAATTTACAAAATTTGTATTTTATGATATTGTTAGAGAACAAACAGGGGTCACAGGAGGACACTATGAAAGAGTATGCAGTAAGCTCTCTGCAGGTAGACGAGGAACTCACAGATTTCTTTATGGTAAAGGCCATAGGGATAAAGGTGGGCTCCAACAGGAAGAACTACCTGGACATGACTCTGGGCGACAGCACTGGAGAGATAAACGGCAAGAAATGGGATATCTCGGACGAAGAGATCCCTTCTATAAATAAAATAAAGGAAGGCGACATCATAAAGATCAAGGCCTCCGTTAACGAGTGGAACGGAATAAAGCAGCTGAGGGTAACAAGGATACGCAAGGCCGGCCCACAGGACGATCTTTACATGCCGGACTACGTTAAGGCGGCGCCGGAAGACCCCAAGGAGATGTACGATTATATCCTTGGACGCGCCAACGCCATTAAGGACGAGGGGCTGCGCAAGATAGCGGTAAGTGCGCTTGAGGAGAACCACGAGCGCCTGCTCTACTACCCGGGAGCCATGCGCAACCATCACGCGGAGCTTGGCGGACTGCTCTACCACATCCGCCGCATGCTGACCATGGGCCTTAAGGCCTGCCAGGTATACACAGGGCTGGACAAGGACTGGGTGGTCTGCGGAGTCATAATGCACGATATGGAAAAGCTCAACGAGCTTAAGTCCAACGAGCTTGGGATCTCCTCCGGCTACAGCGTAAAGGGAAACATGCTTGGCCACCTTGTTATGGGCGCCATAGAGCTTAAGGAGCGCGCAGAAAAGGCCGGACTTTCCGAGGAAAAGACCGTGATGCTGCAGCATATGATAATATCCCATCACTACGAGCCGGAGTTCGGCAGCCCCATAAAGCCGCTGTTCCCGGAGGCGGAGCTGCTGCACTACCTGGACATGCTGGACGCCAAGATGTTCGACTTTGAGGCTGCGCTGGAGAACGCGGAACCGGGCACCTTTACCGAGCGTGTAAGGACCCTGGACGGACGCATGCTCTACAGTCCCACCTTCGAGAGGCTCAACACAGAGGAAAAGAAATAACGCGCCTGCGCCAAAGCAACGCACATGAAAGAAGAAAAGCTTGGGACCGCCGCAGAGGTGATCTTCCACAACGAGGCAAACTTTTATACGATACTGCTCTTTGAAACTAAAGAAGAGCAGTTTTTTGCCGTGGGGAATATCCCGAACCCTGCCAAGGGGCGCAGGTACAAGCTTATTGGAGAGTGGAAGCAGCACCCAAAGTACGGGGAGCAGTTTGCGTTTTCCAGCTTCGAAGAGCCGGAGCCTACCACGGAGGACGGCATATTGTCCTTCCTTTCCAGCGGGGTCATAAAGGGAGTCGGGCCCTCCACTGCGCTTGCCATAGTAAGGCACTTTGGGGAGGATACGCTCCGTATCATAGGAGAGGAGCCGGACAGGCTAACGGATATAACAGGCATAGGCAAAAAGCGCGCTGCAGCTATTGCTGAAAGCTATGCACAGCACCGCGGCTACGCCCAGACCGTAATGCAGCTTGCGGCTTACGATATCAGCCCTGCCATAGCAATGAAGCTCTACCGGACCTACGGCGCGGAAGCTGTTGAGGTCGTAAAAGAGGACCCCTACAAGCTTATAGACGATGTCTACGGCATAGGTTTTGCCAAGGCGGACAAGATAGCGCAGCGCATAGGGATAGCACAGGATTCGCCCTTTAGGATAAGGAGCGCGGTCATCTACGCGCTGAACACAAGGGCCGGAGCCGGGGACACCTACGCCCCGGAGACCGAGCTGACAGAGGACGTTGCAAGCTTTCTGGACGTTTCCAGGGAGGCTGTTTCGGACGCCATAGTGGAGCTGGCCCTGGACGGGCGCCTCTACAAGGAGGTCCTGGCCGGAGAGCACATAGTGATGCTTACCGGCTACCGCCGCGCGGAAAAAGCCTGCGCGTTCAAGATAATGCAGCTGACCGAGTGCGAGCTTTCACCTATCAGCAGCGATATGGAGCGCCTGGTAGCGCTTTCGGAACGCACGGAGGGCATAACCCTGTCTGAGCGGCAGAAACTTGCGGTGGTGTCTTCCCTTAAGTGCGGCGTGTCCATAATAACAGGCGGCCCCGGCACAGGAAAAACTACTATTATAAAGACCATACTGGCCATATTAAGGGCGGCTGGCATCAGCTACAACCTTGCGGCGCCCACGGGCCGTGCCGCAAAGCGCATGGCTCAGGCCACCGGAGAGGACGCCAAGACCATACACCGCCTGCTGGAGTACAACTACGCCGAAGGCGAGGACCGCATGTTCTTTGCGCGCAACGCCGAGAACCCCCTGGAGGCCAGGTGCGTTATCATAGACGAGGTCTCCATGGTGGACATCCTGCTAATGGAAGGCCTGCTTAACGCTATAAAGCCGGGCACCAGGCTGATACTTGTGGGCGACGCGGACCAGCTGCCGCCTGTTGGCGCGGGCAGCGTGCTTTCGGACCTCATAGACTGCGGCTACGTGCACAGCACCAGGCTCACGGACATCTTCCGCCAGGCCCAGGAGAGCATGATAGTCGTTAACGCGCACGCCATAAACCACGGGGAGTACCCCAGCTTCAACACCAAAGACACAGACTGCTTCTTCCTGGAGCGAGGCTCGGAAAGGGAGATTGCAGACACTATAAGACAGCTGTGCCTGCAGCGCCTGCCCAAATACTACGACGACATAGACCCCTACCGGGACATCCAGGTCCTTACGCCTACAAAGAAGGGCCTCTGCGGCAGCATAGAGCTCAACAAGCTACTGCAGGCAGCACTCAACCCGCCGGATCCCGCCAAAAGCGAGAAGACCTTTGGCGAGCGCACCTTCCGCGAGGGCGACAAGGTAATGCAGAACAAGAACGACTACCAGCTGGAGTGGCGCGATATCACCACCATGGAAGCCGGACTTGGCGTTTTCAACGGAGACATGGGGGTCATAAGCAACGTGGACACAGATACCGGCCTGGTCTCCGTGCTGTTCGATGAGAGCCGCATGGTCACCTACGACTACTCCAACCTGGACGAGCTTGAGCCCGCCTTTGCGCTTACGGTGCACAAGAGCCAGGGGTCGGAGTTTCCGGTGGTAGTTATGCCTATGACGCATTTCCCGCCCATGCTTGCCACAAGGAACCTGCTCTACACCGCGGTAACGCGCGCCAAGCAAGGCGTGGTGCTTGTGGGGCGGCCGGCCATGGCTAACGCAATGACAGACAACACCCAGGGGCGCAAAAGGAAGAGCGGCCTTGGCGAAAGGATAAAAGAGCTTGCCGGCATGGAGGAGTTTTAGATGAGGCCCCTCAGCACCGGCAAGGCTTCCGTTGCAAGGCTTGCGGGCAAAGTGCTGGACCTGATCTACCCCAGAAACCTCTACTGCCTTTGCTGCGGGGATACCATGGAGCAGAGCCGCATCCACGGCATATGCGACAACTGCGCAAAGAAGATCAACTGGCTGGACCACGATCCTTTCCGCGCGAGCCTGGACGAATTTGCCTTCGACCACCTGCTGTCCTGCTGCGTCTACGGTTTTTACCCGCGCCGCATTATGCACGATCTTAAGCTGCACGGGAAGCCGTATATAGCGGAGAATATAGGCCTGCTGATGGCCGAAAAGGTGCAGGCAGAGATGAGCCCGGGTGGCTCTCTCGAAGACATCAAAAGCTTTACCGCCATGGTGCCTGTGCCCTCCACGCCTAAAAAGATAAAGAAGCGCGGCTACAACCAGGCGGAGCTTTTAGCCAAATGCGCGGCTAAAAAGCTGGGCATGGATGTTTGGACCGACGCCTTGGAAAAAACCGCTGAAACGGCCTCTATGAGGCTCTCAAGCGGTCTTGAGCGCAGGAATATGCTTCATGGCGCGTTCAGTGTTCCACAAAGTGCTTGCGCAAAGGTAAGGGATGCGGATATACTGTTGGTCGACGATGTAGTTACCACGGGAAGCACGGCGGACGCCTGCGCAATAGCTCTGCGCGATGCCGGCGCCAGAAGCGTTTCAGTCCTGTGCTTTGCATCGTCCGCCAGAGCGTTCGAATTCGGACAGGAAGAATAATTAGGCAAGGCCCTCCGGCAAAACGGCTGCGGAGGCTGCCCGGGTCTGTGGTTGAAAGTCCAGGCCAGCTATGGGCAAAGGGACCCACGTAAGCAGGGGCAGAGATCCCCTGTGATCATGGCATAGTTTAGATGTAAGTCCGCGGAAAATCCGAGCACGGCAGGTGTGGGGTCAAAGACCAGGTCAGCCGGGCAGCCTGCGCAGCCGTAAATAAAAAAGCAGTCCGACAAACGCCGGGCTGCTTTTACATTACATTTCTTTGAATATTCCGTTTATCTTATCCATTATATAATCTGCTATGTTTTTAAGGTTGGCCTTTACGCCTTCCGGCCCAACCACGAACGGGTGCGGATCTCCAGGCTTTCTGGCGGCCAGCTTTTCTGCCTTTTCGAACAGAGCGCACCTGTGCGGGTGCACTCCCAGCACCACATCGCAGCCTTTTTCTTCGCAGATGCCTGCAAAGCGATACAAAGAATTGAGGAAATCCGTGCAGCCCTTGAGCTGGGTCTCCACATCAGGGATGGCATGCGGAGCGCCCCGCCCCACCCAAAGGCTCACCATGTGCTCCTCCGCGCCGTCATGGCAGTTCCATATAACGGACATGCCGCCTGGTGTGTGCCCCGGGCAGAGCACCGGCAGGAAGGTGTGGTCCCCCATAACTATAGGTTCCATGTCCTCCAGCACCACATCTATAAAGGGGAAATCCGGCCTGTCTCCGCCGTAGCGGTAGGTCATCATATTGGCGCAGTCCCTAAGACCAAGCGCCACCTTGCAGCCGAACTTGTCCTGCAGGTGCCTGGCTCCCATGTAGTGATCCCCGTGGCCGTGGGTTATAAGCACCAGCTTTATGTCTGCAGGGTCCAGCCCCACCGCCCTGAGCCCCGGAATTATATACCTTTCCGCGGCGTCAGACGGATCCATTGAATCTATAAGAACTATGCCCTCGGAAGTTGTAACCGCGTAAACGCCAACATCCTTGCGGCCTATGTAGTAGACATCGTCAAAGACCCTTATCGGATCTACCTTTGCCTCCAGGTCCGGGCTTGGCAGCGGCTGTACGTATGCTGTTCTTTTCATAATGACCTCCTTAAATATGCCTTTTTAATTATAATACATTTTTTCAACTTTTCTTAAGTTCGTTACAGAAATCACACACAAAATGGTGTATAATGTAAGTACCAAATATAGTTAAGGAGGTTCTGTTATGCAGGTAAACATCAAGAGTAAGGATCTGAACCCCAGCCAGCAGCTCAGAAACAAGATCGAGGCTAAAATGTCCAAGCTGGACAAGTACTTTGCCAAAGAGACCGTAGCTAACGTTATGTGCTCCGAGGTAAAGACCGGCCTTGCAAAGCTGGAGGCTACTATCGTTGCCGGAGGTCTCACCTTCCGCGCAGAGGAGTCCAACGCAGACCTGTACTATTGCCTGGATCAGGTAATAGACAAGCTGTCCAAGCAGATGTCCAGATTCAAATCAAGACTCGTAAAGAAGCATAAGGACCAGAGCGAGATCTTCCTTGCAGAGATCCCCGATACAGAGGACGCTGCAGAGAGCAAAGGTATCGTAAGGACCAAGCGCTTCAGCCTTACGCCTATGACCTCCGAGGAAGCTATCCTTCAGATGGAGATGCTGGAACACAGCTTCTTCGTCTTCAGCGACCCGGACACCGGCAAGGCAAACGTGGTATACAAGAGAAAGGACGGCGGCTACGGCCTGCTGATAACCGAATAGACACCCTGCAAAGGTTGCTGTTCCCCCGCTGCAAATGCGCAGCGGGGTTTTTATGTGAAAAAGAAAACTTTTGATTGCAACTCGTTTCCAGTTGCTTGACCACAAGATATGGTGTATAATAGTTCCAATGAAAAGGAGATATTGATATGAGCAACTTAATGGAGTACAAGGGGTATCACGGGAAAGTAGAGTACAGCGGCGCTGAGGATCTTTTCGTCGGCAGGGTCATCGATATAGATGGGACGATAACCTTCACAGGCGCATCCATTCCGGAGCTCAGAAAAGCAATGGAGACCGCAGTGGACGGCTACCTCGAATGGTGCGATCAGATAGGCAAGGCACCCGCCAAGGAGTACAAGGGCTCCTTCAACGTGCGCATAGCCTCCGAGCTCCACAGGGACGCGGCATTGACCGCTGCCGAAAACGGCATCACCCTCAACCAGTTCGTTGCGGACGCAATAAGGGAAAAGCTTCAGAGAAACCCGTTCTGATAAGGGCGGATTGCTCTGATCTCACAACTTTCACAACAAGAAAAGGCCCGGCCGAAAAGCCGGGTCTTTGATTTGTGAAGTTTGCACTCGATTCAGAAAATGTGAAAGAGAACCGTCCCCTATATCAAAAGGTGAAAGAGAACCGTCCCCTACATCAAAATGCCCAGTTGCCGTCCTTGAAGATGGGGACTTTGCGGCCGTCGCGGGTGTTGGCAACGATGTTCATGTCCTTGGAGCCTATCATGAAGTCCACGTGCATGAAGGACTTGTTGACGCCCTTGTCGTAGCACTCCTGCAGAGTCATGTTCTCAAATCCATCGATGGTGTCTGCGAAGCCGAAGCCCAGAGCCAGGTGGCAGGCTGCGTTCTCGTCGAACAGGGTGTTGTAGAAGAGCATGCCGCTGTTCTGGATGGGGGAGTCGTAAGGAACGAGTGCGACCTCGCCCAGCATGCAGGAACCTTCGTCCATGGTGATGATCTCAGTAAGGACATCTTTGCCCTTTTCTGCGTCCCATTCAACAGCCTTGCCGTCCTTGAAGCGGATCCAGAACTTGTCGATGACCTGGCCGTTGTAGGAAAGCGGCTTGGTTGCGTAGACAATGCCCTCTGCCTTGCCCTTCATCGGGGAGATGAAGCACTCCTCGGAAGGCATGTTGGGGTTGTAGACTATGCCCTGAAGGCTGGTGTCAGCGCCGCCGTTGAAGTGGCTGCCGGGGATGAATTCCACGTGGAAGTCTGTGCCGTTGGAGGACTTGTAATCGAAGCTCTCTATGCCAAGGGAGTTGATGTAAGCGCAGCGATTCTTAAGATCTGCGTTGTGGTCGTTCCAGGCCTGGATAGGATCGTCGGTAACTCTTGCGCAGGCAAGGATCTGCTCCCAGAGGGCCTCTATAGCCTGCTTCTTGGAGAGCTTGGGGAAGAGCTTCTTAGCCCACTTTTCTCCGGGGACAGCGGCTATGCACCACTGGTACTTGTTTTCTATCTGATCCCTGTAAGCCCTGATGAGCGGCATCTTTTTCTTCATGGCCTTGGACTGCTTCTTCTGGTCCAGGCCCTTGAGGCCGTCCGGATCCTCGGACTCCAGGTAGATGCGACAGGGAATGGTGTCTACGTAGTGCTGCCAGCGTGCTGCCTCGTAGTTCTCCAGGGTGGAGAGAGTCTTTACGCTTCTGTACCTGACGTTGATCTTTGCGAGAGGCTGGTAGGTCCAGTCTACGACTACTGTCTTGGCGCCAAGCTTGTAGCACTCTTCTACGAGCATCTTTACGAATTCAGGCTGATCCAGTTCTGCTGTGATGAAGACCTCCTGGCCCTTCTGAACGTTTACGCCCTTAGCTGCAATGAGGTTGGCGTACTTTCTTAAAACTGTCTTTTTCATATTGATCCTTTCTATATAAATGCATTCATCGTCTGAATCTGACTGGTCTGTTCTTTAGATACCGTAACCGCTGTCACCGAAAAGTTCCATTGCGCGGACCGTATCCGCGGAGTAGAAGACCTTGCTACCCGCCGGGACGGATTCGATTATCCAGGTACTTGCGCCTATGACGCAGTTGTCTCCTATCGTGGTCTTGCCGCCGAGTATGGTTGCGTTTGCGTAGATGACAACGTTATTGCCTATGTTCGGGTGACGTTTGATATCTTTTATAGGGTTGCCGTCCTCTCCAAGCTCAAAGAATTTTGCGCCCAGAGTTACGCCCTGGTAGAGCTTTACGTGGTTTCCAATGACGGTGGTCTCCCCTATTACTATGCCCGTGGCGTGGTCTATAAAGAAGTGATCCCCTATCTGAGCGCCTGCGTGGATGTCCACGCCGGTCTTTTCGTGAGCAAACTCAGTCATCATCCTGGGCACGAGAGGCACTTTGATCTGGTAGAGCACGTGCGCGATCCGGTAGACTGCCGTGGCCATGAAGCCCGGGTAGCAGATTATGACCTCGTCCCTGTATTTGGCGGCGGGGTCTCCTTCGTAGAGAGCTTCTATGTCTGTGAGCAGGAGCCTTTTGACCTCCGGAAGGCTTGCTATGAAGTGCTTAGCGGCCTCGTGCGGGGCAAGCTCCATGGTGACGTCCGAAAACCTGCAAGCCATGGCTATCTGCCTTGCCAGGCGGGCTTCTATGAGTTCCAGGCTGGCGTCCTTTTCCGGAGTGAAATAGTTGGGGAACATAGCCGAGAGAGTATCCAGGACTATGGCCTTGATCTCCAGGCGGCTTGGGATGGGATCTCCGCAGGACGTTGCAAGAAGCTTGGAATCCTGGCCTATCTTGTCCAGTTCGTGCTGTATTTTTTCAGTGTTCGTCATCTCAGTTTCCTCAAAACAAGAATGCTGACTATACCGTTGAAGATGCCTGCCGCTGCGCCTGCAAGCAGCAGGACCGGGAAATATCCGAATATGCCGGGCGTGCGCGTGATCAGCGCGGCCACGGCTACCTGAGCCAGATTGTGGAGCACTCCGCCGGTGGCCGACACCGCTGTAAGGCTGAATTTGTCCGCCTTTTTGAGCAGTGCCATGGCGCCGAGGCTTACAAGGCCTCCGGCCAGGGCGTAGAGCGCGGACGTAAGGCTTCCGAACAGCAGCGCTGCAAGGCATATCCTGGCTATGTTTATGTAGAACGCGTAGCGCGTGCCCAGGTAGTACAGGGCAAGCACCACGACTATGTTTGCAAAGCCTATTTTGATGCCCGGCATGCCAAGGCTTATGGGCAGCAGGAACTCTATGTAGGAGAGCACCAGAGCCAGCGCCGTAAGCAGCGCGCAGGTGGTAAGGGCTTTTGTTCCGGCCGCGGCGCTGCGGGGACCGCCGGAGGCGTTGTTTTTATAGCGATCTTCAGCCATGGCCGCCTCCTACCGTACCACCACGTCCGGGCCGTCAGAGCTGCCCTCTATGGTGACGCTAAGGTGGTGAGGCAGGCAGACTATGGTCTGACCGGCCTTGTTTATAGGGGCAAAGTGCACGCAGTCCTGCCCGCGGCAGTCCGCGTCTTTGACCCTTATGGTGCCGCCTTCTATGGCGAAGATGTTGGTACCGTAGGCAGTCTCCGTAACGTGCTCCTGGTAGGCTTCCGTCAGCTGTATGCGGCTGACTTCCTCTCCGTCCACGCGGACCACGGCAACAGTGCCCTGCTTTCCGCTTCCGGCAAGCAAAAGGCTCCCTGCGCCCAGAACAATTATCAGGGCGAAAAGGAAGATATCTGCTTTTTTAAAGAACGGAAGCTTCATTTGTCTGGCCGGTACCTCTTTTGACGTATTATATTATTATACTTCCGAAGCCCTTGCTGCCGCAAGCATTATGGCGCATTCCATGCGTTTTTTGAACAGTTCGCAGCCTTGCTCGTATATACCGGTTATGGAGCCGGAGGCGTGCAGGCAGTTTGCGGCGCAGCCGCCGGAGCAGTAGAGCTTGGCCCAGCAGTCCTGGCACTCTTTCTTGGCGTAGACATTGCACTTCATGAATTCGTCCTGAAGAGCGGTGTTGGTCACGCCCGCCCAGATATCGCCCAGCTTGTAGGCCTCGTCGCCCACGAACTGGTGGCAGGGGTAGAGATCCCCCCACGGGGTGACTGCCATGTACTCCGTGCCGGAGCCGCAGCCGCTGATCCTCTTGTATATGCAGGGGCCGCCGTTTAAGTCTATCATGTAGTGGTAGAAGGTGAATGGCTTTCCAGCCTTTTCCCTCTCCAGCATCAGCTTGGCGAGGTCTTCGTACTGTTTTTTGACTATTTCTATGTCCGCGTCCGTAAGGGCGTAGGGGTCTCCCGGAGGGCAGACCACGGGCTCCATGGAGAGCTCGGTAAAGCCAAGGCGGAGCATTTCCTTTATGTCTTCCAGGAAGTCCGGGTTGTTGTGGGTGAAGGTTCCGCGCATGTAGTAGCTGCGGCCGCCGCGCTTTTCCACGAAGTGCTGGAACTTGGGGACTATCTTCTCCCAGCTGCCATGCCCTGCGTAGTCCACGCGGTAGCGGTCGTGCACTTCCTTGCGACCGTCCAGGCTCAGGACTACGTTGTGGCATTCGCGGTTGGCGAAGTCGATAACGTCGTCGTCCACCAGCATGCCGTTGGTGGTGAGCGTGAACCTGAAGTTCTTGCCGGCCTGCTTTTCTATGCTGCGCGCGTAGGCAACGAGCTGCTTTACAACGTCGAAGTTCATCAGGGGCTCGCCGCCGAAAAAGTCCACCTCCAGGTTGCGCCTGGTGCCGGAGTTTTCCACGAGGAAGTCCAGCGCCCTCTTGCCTACTTCGAAGCTCATGATGGCGCGCTCTCCGTGGAACTTGCCCTGGCTGGCGAAGCAGTACTCGCAGTTGAGGTTGCAGGTGTGTGCGACGTGCAGGCAGAGGGCCTTTACTATGCCCTTGCTGCGCTCCTTGAACTCTCCTGCCAGGGGCGCAAAGCTGTCCGGGGTAAAGAGCTGCCCGGCGTCCTTAAGAGCCTGCACCTCTCCGTGCACCGCCGCAACTTCAGCCTTGAAGTCCTGGGGGTCTTCCTTTGCTGCAGCACAAAAGTCCGCAGGGCCGTCTCCGCCTGCGTATTTTGCGAGGAGGTCCTCCTGCATCTGCGGCAGGCTCTGCGTCTCGAAGCGCTCTATAACGTCGTAGGCCAGCTCATCCACCACGTGGACCGCGCCAGAAATAACGTCCAGAACTATATTGTAACCGTTTAATTTGAATTGATGGATCATTTGGCATCAGGGGGACGGTTCTTTCGATGCCTGCTTGGCATCGAAAGAACCGTCCCCCTGATGCCAAACCTTTATTCAAGAAAAATGCCGCCTCAAATTAAGGCGGCATTTCTTAAGCTTAGTCGTGTATTACTTGCTTTCTTTGTTCTCGCAGCTCTGATTTGCGATGCCGCAGCTGGTCTTGCATGCAGACTGGCAGGATGTCTGGCACTCGCCGCATCCGCCGTTCTTAGCGCTGCTGCAGAGGTTTCTGGTGCTGAGAGTATTGATGTGCTTTCTTTCCATTTTATTATCCTCCAACTTATTTTGCTAAGTCTTCTAACTCATTTAACTGTGAGATTATAACATAGATATCATGCCCTTGCAAGCAAAAGAACAGCCCCGCAGGGTCTGCGCACCCCGCAAAACTGCTCTTTTTTATATATATAACAATTATATGGCTATTTTGCGCCTTTGGGGCACTGCCCCAACAGCTTGTAAAGGATAGTGTAGAGCGCTGCTGCCTCCTGGGGATTCAGCTCCATGCATCCGGCCACCTTGGCTGGGATATCCACGCACTGGTCCTTAAGAGCCTCTCCGTGCGGCGTGAGCTCTGCTATCAGTACCCTTTCGTCCTGCGCGCTGCGCTTTCTGGAGACGAGCCCCTTGGCCTCCAGGCTCTTGAGCACCGGAGTCAGCGTTCCGCTGTCCAGGAAGAGCTTTGTCCCAAGCTCCTTTATGCTTACGGCGCCCTTTTCCCAGAGCACCATCAGGGTGACGTACTGGGTGTAGGTGATGCCCAG
>CADALS010000017.1:15649-19373 GCA_902788795.1 uncultured Eubacteriales bacterium
CAGCGGGAAGCACAGCTGGTTATCCAGTTTTAAGACATCGTACTTGTCCATGGTAACTTTTTCCAAAATGACAATTCGGGACCGTCCCCAATTACTACAGCAGGGCTGCTACTTTGGCGTCGAGCTATTCGGGAGAGATGTTGGAGGCGAATCTGCCGACAACTTTGCCTTCGCGGTCCACAAGGAACTTGGTAAAGTTCCACTTGATGTTGCTGCCAAGAAGGCCGCCCATCTGGCTCTTGAGGTAGGTGTAGAGCGGAGCCTCGTTGGCGCCGTTAACATCGATCTTTGCGAACTGCTTGAAGCTTACGCCGAAGTTGATGGTGCAGAACTCGGTGATCTCCGCGTTGGTTCCGGGAGCCTGGTTGCCGAACTGGTTGCAGGGGAAGTCCAGGATCTCAAAGCCCTGGTCCTTGTACTTTTCGTAGAGGTCCTCAAGACCGTTGTACTGCGGGGTGAAACCGCAGCCTGTTGCTGTATTTACTATGAGAAGGACCTTGCCCTTGTAGTCTGCGAGGTTTACATCGTTGCCTTCTGCGTCCTTCATTATGAAATCATAAACTGACATTTTGTTTCCTCCTTGTCTGTATTTGATTGCTTCCAATTTGATTGTGTACAATTGTATTGTACAAAACAGATCCCCTGCTGTCAACAGGGGATCTAAAATTTTTCCGTATGTTTTATTGAACGGCACCTAAGAACCGTCCCTGAGTGCCGCCGTTATTTTTCTGCGGTGTCTATGCTCTTGCCGAAGACGAAGAACCTCTGGTAGAGGAACTCGGTAACGAAATTGATAAGCATGTTCAGGATAGTTACCACGTACTCATTCCAGCCGAGGGTCTCGGTAAGGTACTTGACCAGCAGCGTGGACAGCGGCGTAAAGACCGCGTAGTAGCATGCCACCTTCAGCATGGCCACGGGCACGTTAGCCGCGGACTTGAAGGTGAACTTGCGGTTCAGCGTGAAGTTCCAGAGCACGGACAGCACCAGCGCTATTAGGTAGCTGAGCCAGTACTTGAGGTGCAGAACCTCGTTGAACAGGGTAAAGCTGCCCAGCTCTATAAGCCCGGCGCTCGCCGAAAACAGCGTGAATTTTACGACTCTGATTATCTCTTTTTTATCCATAGAAACACCATTATTTACCAAAATGCGAAGAAGAACCGTCCCCTATAACCGTTCCAGATGTTCTTGCAGCTTGGGACGCTTGTCCCCCACTTTGCCGTAGAGCAGGAAGTTTGCTATCATGCAGACCGGGATGGCCACGAACACGTCTATTATCGAGTGCTGCTTAACGAAGCAGGTTGAGAGCGATATTAGAACTACAGCCACCCAGCACAGCACTCTCCAACCGTTGGTCAGTTCCTTCTTTTTGCACCAGACAGTAGCCATACCTATGGAGTACGCCACGTGCAGAGACGGGCAGACGCCGGTAGGCGTGTCGAAGTTGTAGATGAAAGCCATCAGCCAAGTAAAGAAGTTGTGATGCTCAAAGCTGGTGGGCCTCATCAGCTGCACGCTCGGGTACACGAAGTATATCACCATGGCCAGCAGCTGGGTTATTATCAGGTAGGTCTGAAGCTTTTTGAAGCTATCTATATCGTAGAGCAGGAAGTACAGCAGGGACGCTATTATACACGCGTACCAGGAGCAGTAGAAGATCAGCCAGTACTCGTTGAACGGTATCATATCGTCCAGCGGGCTGTGGATCACGTGGCAGGCGCTCTGCGGGATCAGCCCTTCGGACACGAAGTACAGTATAAAGTACACTATCCAGCCGCCCAGCAGCTTAAGGTGCGAAAAACGCGGGTCACCGTTGAATATCATCCTGGGGCGCAGCTGGCGATAGTCCACGACCGGAGGCTTGGGACCCGGACGGTAGGGCTTGGTGCTCAAGTTGCTGCCGCGCAGCCTCTTGGGAATATTCTCATAAGGCACGACTTTGTGCTCCGGCAGAGCCTTCGCGATGCTTGTGATCTCCGCCATCAGGTAATTCTTGATGCGGGACCGCTCATCGTCCATTTTTGCAGCGGCGGAGAACTGCACAGGCGTACCGATGTGTATCTGCCTGAGCTTGGGCGCTATGTACATAGGCACAAATTTGAGCTCTTTGCCGGTCTTTTTGTAGTACATGCGCGCAAGATCTATGAACCTGTCCTGAAAATCGTTCACAACGCAGCTGTAGGGCTCGTAGTGTTCCGGGAATATGATCAGGTTTGCGCCCTCCTGAAGCTTTTCCATGCTCTCGCGGAAGGTCTTGAGTATGCGGGTATCGTGATAAACGCCTATGGTGTTGGCGCTGTTGAATACAAAGGCCGAAAGAGGCGCTATTATATACGACAGCAGCTTAAAGAACCAGCGTGTAGCGGCGGGCTTGGCGGACCAGAAGTCCCAGTACGCGTAGGTTGGAACTTCCTTGGTGTGCATCATCTCTCCGGCGCACCAGATGTAATGTGTTCCCGGGAAATACAGCTCGCAGGAAACCGGGCCATCCATCTGTGAGTGGTTGCCCACTATTACGCACGGCTCATCCGGCAGATTCTCCGCGCCCACGACTTCGATCTGCGGGTAGAAGAACTTTACAGCGCCCTTTATCAATCTGAACAATAACGAATTCTTTTTCATATTTTGCCTCAAGGACCGTCCCCTATGCGGATCTTAGCATAGAGAACCGTCCCCTATGCGATTTTCAGCATAGAGAACCGTCCCCATTGTTAGTACTCTACGGGGGTGTTGAACGGGAGATCCAGCAGTTCCGGGTTTTCAAAGAGCTTGCGGATCAGCTGGATGGTCCTGGAACAGTAGAAGCCGTCGGTCACGCGCTCGTCAACGGTAAGGCCGAGGTCTATACTGTCGCGGAGCTCTCTGGTTCCGTCCTCGTTGTCGAACCAGCGCTGCTTCTTTTCTCCGACGACTACGAATACCGATGTGGTGCCCCAGTTGGTCAGGTGATGGTATCCTGCATGCAGCTTGATCGAGCCAAGGTTCGCAAGAACCACCGAAGACTGGAACGGGTCTGTCGCTATGACGCTTTGCGGCATCCAGCCGTGGCGGTCAAGGAAGCGCGCGCCTCGCCCTATTATCCTCTTGAGGAATCCGGGGATCTTCTGGATGGAGTCCATGCTCTGGGTGGACTGGTCCTTGCCTTCCTTGCGGACGTAGTGGACCTGGCGGTAGATCTCGTTGTGCACGTCATCTATGGTGAACTCCGGCTTGCTGTGTATGAAAGCAAGACCTTCATCGCTCTCGTCTTTAAATACCTGCTTGATGGTGAACGCCGCAGACACTTCATTGCGCTGATAGAGGTTGTAGTTTGCGTAGAAGCGGTTGAGCTTGTAGCGCAAAGTAAGCGTCTTGAGCATAACAGAGACTATGAACTGGAACATATTGTACTTATATTCCGGATCTTCCGCGTTTTTCTTCTCAAGATATTTGTTGACAGCGGTGAGGTCCATAGTTTCGGATATGAATGCCTCGTTGTCGCAGCGGTTGGGGTACATCAGCGGCATGATGTAGTGCATCGAGTCTATTTCCTTGACCAGGGTACCGTCTTTCCTGTTTCCCATGTTTTCCTCCGTTGATCGGTAAGTTCAAAATAATAGAACATTATATTATCATTAAAAATTTTTTTCAAGTGCAATTGGGGACGGTCCCGAATTGTCATTTTGGCAAAATTTAACAGCTCATCCCGTCTCCGGAAGAACTTGATCCCACTCCGGCAAGGCTC